>QZJY01000025.1 GCA_003597995.1 Dehalococcoidia bacterium | reverse complement strand
CGACCATTGTGGTCGAGGGATGTAGTTCGCCGCGAAGCGGACCGAACGAAGTTCGTATCTGTTAATACCCCGACCGTAAGGTCGTGGGAAGTTTATTTGGGGTGAGGATTGCCTGTCATGGCGGTGATGGCAGATGGAGAGATTTTTAGCCTGCCAGACCCTTCGTCCGCCTAGGCGGACGAAGGGTGAGAGATGTGCATTGTTGCTGTCAGCCTGCTAGAATACTTGTTCAAATATTCTTGACAAAGGCAGTGCAGGCAGATAGCATTAGGATTACATAAGATGGATAAGAAACCTCGCACCCTGCGCCTGGGGATGGCCCAGATTGACACCACCGTCGGCGACTTTGCCGGCAACCTGGAGAAGATGGTGCGCATACTCGACGAAGCGCGGCATCTCAAGGTCGACCTGGTGGCATTTCCCGAGCTGGCTATCTGCGGCTATCCACCGGAAGACCTGTTGCTCAAACCTCAGTTTATAGACAAGAACCTCCAGTACCTCGAAAATCTGGTCAAGGCATCGGCGGGGCTGAGCGTAGTCGTGGGTTTCGTAGAGCAGCGCGGAGACCTGTACAATGCCGCCGCTGTCATCCACGACGGCAAGCATATCGGTACCTACCGCAAGATATATCTGCCCAACTACGGCGTTTTCGACGAGAACCGCTATTTTAAGGCTGGCAGCGAATGCCCCGTATATGTAATCGCGGGTACGGGCGTTGGCGTCAATATCTGCGAGGATATCTGGTACGAGGCGGGTCCGGCTACGGCGCAGGCATATGCCGGAGCGGAGGTCATTCTCAACATAAGTGCCTCGCCTTACCATTATGGCAAAGCCGGCGAGCGCACCAGGATACTTACCGCCAGGGCGCTGGATAACATGGCTATCGTGGCTTATACGAATCTCGTCGGCGGGCAGGACGAGCTGGTTTTCGATGGCAACAGCGTCGTGATGAATGAAAGAGGCGAGGTGCTGGCGCGCGGGAAGCAGTTCGAGGAAGATTTTATAGTAGTTGACCTCGACGTGGAAGCTGTCGTCCGTGCCAGACTGCACGACCCGCGCTGGCGCAAGCACGCCGTTTACGATGCTTTACCGGACTGGGCGACGCAGAAAATCGCCGTCTCGGAGCATGTCGAATCAACCTCCAAACCTCCTCTGCCTCCAAGAGAGGTCAAGCCAACGCCGCTCGCCGAGGAAATCTATAACGCCCTGCTGCTCGGCACGCGCGACTACATCGTCAAAAACGGGTTCAAGAAGGTGGTGCTGGGGCTGTCGGGCGGGGTGGACTCGGCACTTGTGGCCACCATAGCAACCGACGCACTGGGCAATGATAACGTCATCGGGGTTTCCATGCCCTCGCGCTATTCCTCACCAGGGAGCATCACAGATGCGCAAAAACTGGCGCAGAATCTCGGCATCCAGTTGCTCTCATTACCCATCGAGAAAACCTTTCAGGTCTATCTGGACAGCCTGGCCGATGTTTTCAAGAATAGCAAACCCGATACCACCGAAGAGAACATCCAGGCGAGGATACGCGGCAACTTCGTGATGGCGCTCTCCAACAAGTTCGACTGGCTGGTGCTGCCCACCGGCAACAAGAGCGAGATGGCGACGGGTTATGCCACGCTCTACGGCGATATGGCAGGCGGCTTTGCCATCCTCAAGGACGTACCCAAGACGCTGGTATATCAGCTGGTGGCTTATCGCAATCAGAAGGCCGGTTTCGACCTCATACCTCAAGCGGTAATCGACAAACCGCCTTCCGCCGAGCTGCGTCCCGACCAGCGCGACAGCGACAGCCTGCCGACTTACGACATACTCGACCAGGTGCTCAAAGCCTACGTGGAAGAAGACAAGAGCGTGGAACAGATGTTGAAAATGGGGCTGGACGAGGCGGCGGTGCGCAAAGCGGTCAAGCTGGTTGACGGCAGCGAATACAAGCGGCGGCAAGCCCCGCCGGGCATTAAGATAACGGCGCGCGCCTTCGGGCGCGACAGAAGGCTGCCTATCACCAACAAGTTCCAGGGTAACGGCTAACCCAGGGCGATAAAGTCTTTCTTGCTGGCGCCGCAGACCGGACAGGACTAGTTGTCGGGCAGAGATTCGAAAGAGGTGCCGGGTTTCACGCCCGAATCGGGGTCGCCCTTCGTGGGGTCGTAGATGTAGCCGCAAACCAAACACTTATACTTCATCGAAATTACATCCTTGTAGTTTATTATATTAATTATATATTCTCCAGATAATTAGATAGGGCTGTGCTCTGTGGCATTAAATTGCTGGAAATTTGCCAAGAGACATACGTTCGACTAAACTGAATACGAAAATAAAGCATCCAGGCTGCTCTCTGACTTAATAATCGAAAGGTGGTGCACGTAATGGCCGACAATCAACATACGGGTGATGGGGCTCTGGACCAATACTGGGCCTTCCTGAAAGAGACCTACCGCCAGAAGTATTCGGAAGTGGCTGCCGACCACATGGTCTTCCCGCGCAACTCGGGCGAGCTTTCCGATCACTCGTGTTTCGGGATAGTGAACGATGACCATGACGAGACGATGGCCATCTGGCTCAAGATAGAGGATGGCAAGGTCACAGATGCCACATTCACCTGCGACGAGTGCGTTACCTGCACCGCCTGCGCCAGCGTTATCACCGAACTTGCCAGGGGGAAGACGACGGCAGAGGTTCTGGCTATTACCCCGCAGGAAGTGATTGACACGCTTCAGGGATTACCTGAAGAAGACCAGCATTGCGCAGAACTGGCGGTGGAAACCATCCAGGCCGCCGTCAATGATTACCTACGAAACCAGCAGCCGGCGGTCTCCTGACCGAGATTATCTACGCATAGGAGCAGGCAATAATCTAATGATTAATGAGGAAGAACTAAATGATTAAACTCAACATAATCATCACGGGCGTGGCAGGGCAGGGGGTGGAACTAGCCGGCGACATTATTGAGGAGGTCGCGAGGGAGAGGGGCCTGGATGTCAAGAAAAAGGACAACCAGGGCATATCCCAGCGTGACGGCAGCATCATTACCCGGTTGAGCGTCGGTGAAGATGCGTCCGCTGCGTCATCCGGCGAGGGCGAAGCGGATATTTTGCTGGCATTTGAAAAAGTGGAAGCCGCCAGGTGCAGTGAATACCTGAGGAACGGCGGCATCGCTATCGTGAATGATATGGCCGTTGCGCGGCCCTCCGTCAACCCCGGCAGCGAAGCTTACCCGGATGATGCACAGATACTGTATTTGTTATCTCTCCGTTCGGCTGAAGTAATGGTTATCGAAGCTTCTCTCCGTGCCACAGAGAGTGGAAATCCCGACGTACTCAGTACCGTTATGCTGGGGGCGCTCTCGATGCTTACGCCCTTTAATCCCGATCTGTGGGAGAAAGTAATAGCTAGAAAAGTGCCTCCTGGAACGCTGGATGTGAATCTAGCGGCTTTCGGAACGGGAAGACGCGAGATGCTGCGGATTTTAGACGGAGTACCGGGTGAAGGCGAATGCTCCGGCCATGAACACGATGACGATTGCGGCTGCCACTAGGGAAGACTAAGCCTGAGTGAGTGCCACCAACCGGGCCGGCAAGTTCATATGGTGATGGACTTCTTGCGCAAGAAGATTAAGAAGTCTTGAGCTTACGGCCTACTTTGAATGCGGGCGCCAGCACTTCGCCGAAGGCCTGATACTGGGCTATCGTCCCTTCACTGTATATGAAGGGCTTGATTTTGGTGACGTCAGGTTCGCCTTCCGTCAGACAATCCTGGTTTACATAAGTCTCGATGACCTCTCCGATAATCAGGGCGTGGCTGCCCAGGCCGAGGATGTGGACAACCTTGCATTCCAGATTGAAGGGGCATTGCTCTATCATCGGGGCTGTTTCGAGCTTGCCGTAAAAGATATTAAAGCCGCAGACCTTGTTCTTGTCCCTCTTCGCCCCGGAGACGATACCGCAGTAATCGGTTTCCACTACTTGATCTTGCGACGGGATATTGACCGAAAAAGTCCCTTTGTCCTTAATCCCCTTGTAGGTGTGGCGGTGATGCTGAAGCGCCACGCTGACCATAGGCGGGCGGCTGCAGGCAATTCCTCCCCAGGCTACCGCCATGAAATTGGCGTTGCCTTCCACATTGGCTCCCACCAGGAAGCTGGGCATGGGATAGACCAGCGGCCGCGGGCCGAGCGTTATTTTTTGTGACATTGTCAACCTCTTAACTTATTACTTATTATCCAGCCCCATAAGCTGTTTCCATCTTTCTTCGCCCAGGCACTGGCGGGCTGATGGACACCATTCCATGCAGGAAGGCGCCTTTTCGCGGTAGACGTACTGGCCGCACTTCTTGCAGCGAAAGCGAGCTTCATCCGAGAATATTTCAACAAGGTCGCCGCAGGACGGGCATTTGTACACTGCCGAGCGCAGATTTTTGCTATCCTGACCGGGGCATTTTCCAGCCATTTTGACACCTCTGAAATGATTTATAGTCAATATATCACAGGAGAGGCAGAAATCCCAATTAAGCAACAATTTGGTCAATCGTCATTATTGAATCGATGCCAGAATGTATTGAGAATGCTCAAACAAATGAATAATGTGTTATAATGCGCAGTTATACGACCATCAAATACGAGCATCGGAGAACATATGAACAGGGCTGAGTTTCTTGACCAGGATTTCGATCTATGGATTTTGCTGGCTCAAACAAGGGCATTGCTGTTTACTGCAGGCGAGGTGGAGCTGTCCAAGTGGAACATATCGCTGATGCAGGGATGGACTATCTTCACTATCAAAGCGATAGGCGAACGCGCTACTCCCGCCGAGATATCGCGCTGGCTGGGCCGCGAACCTCATACCGTATCCAGCCTGTTGAGCCGCATGGTGGCGCAGGGGCTGGTGGTGAAAGAAAAAAGCCTGGATAAGAAAAACCTGGTGCGCATTAGACTGACTGAGAAAGGCGAAAAGCTTTATCATGAGGCCATCGGGATGAAGCCGATGCACGACATCATCTCTGTGCTGAACAGCGAAGAGCACCAGCAGCTCAAGTCTCTCCTTGGAAAGCTGCGCGATAAGGCACAGCAGAGCCTGGGAAGAAAATACAAACTGCCGTCTGAGGCTTTAGAGTAAGCCGAACTCTATCGAATCAGACCGACCATCCGCATAAAAAAAAGCCCCTCTCGGAATGAGAGGGGCTTTTTTTTACCTAATATCGAAAGGTGGGATTTGGCTCTATTTGGAAGCGGGGACCATCACAGAGCACGGGCTCAGCGGCATGATAAGCTGCATCATGGCCATACGGTCCCGATTATCTCCTGGCTGATGCACTTCGGGGGTGAGAACGGATTTGATAGCGCCGTGAACCGGTTCACGTCTGGTGAGCCAGTATAACGGCGTTCCGCGCCCTCCCCTCGTTTCCAATAGTTTCTGCCCGGAGAGAGCTTCCAGAGACATCTCAACACGATGAGTATCGCTCAGTCCAAGCCCGCCTAGCAGCACTTGTTTATCGAAGCGCGCATACGGATGTCTGGCGAAGAAACGCAATATCTCGCGGTGGTACTGGTTGCGGCAAAGCTCTTCGACAAGCTGTTTGTTTTCTTTAAATTCAACCTCAAGCATCAGACCACCTCCGCAATAAATTGGCACAGGAGTATGTGGTAGGGAGGGGTTACCCTCCCTACCACAAGAGCAGGGCAGGTGTTATCGCGTCGGGCGGCGTCCCATGCCCGCACCCATTCCCACCCTCGTGTAGGAGGGAGGGGTATCGGCGGCGGGAGCCGGGCGCCGGCTGGCAAGCATGCCTCGCTGGCGCATGAAAGAGGGTACTTCCAGTTCATCTTCCGATTTAAGATTTTTGAGTGCGCGGAATATTTCTCGTTCGCGGGCGGCTCCGGCCATTCCCTCTTTGGTGGCGAACCCTGTGGCGATGAGTGTCAGACGTACCTCGTTGCCCATGTTGGGGTCGAGCAGTACGCCGAAAATTACGTTAGCATCCGGGTCAACTGCCTTGCGGATGATGTCGGCGGCGGCGTTGACTTCATAGAGTGTCAGCGAACTGTCGCCGGCGACGTTGAAGATGACTCCTTTGGAACCCTCGATAGATACATCCAGCAGCGGGCTCTGCAGAGCATGCTTGGCGGCTTCGACAGCGCGATTGGAACCGGAACCATGTCCGATGGACATCCAGGCCGGGCCGGCATCTTTCATCACGGAACGCACATCGGCAAAGTCCAGGTTGATGAGGCCGGGGACGGTGATGACCTCGGCAATGGCCTGAACGCCGTTGCACAGTACCTCGTCAGCCAGTTTGAAGGCGCCGTCAACACCCGTTTTCTGGTCGCAGATGTCGAAAAGGCGGTCGTTGGGGATGAGCACCAGGGTATCGACATTCGGCATAAGTTCTGCAATGCCCTCTTCGGCCACCTTCATGCGGTGCGTGCCTTCGAAAGCGAAGGGCTTGGTGACGATGGCAATGGTAAGCGCCCCGGTTTCTTTGGCCATCTGGGCCACCACTGGTGCGGAACCAGTGCCGGTGCCGCCGCCCATGCCGGCGGTGATGAATACCATGTCCGAACCCGCAACTACCTGGCGGATTTCATCGCGGCTTTCTTCGGCGGCCGCATGCCCCATTTTATTATCGCCGCCGGCACCCAGGCCGCGGGTATTTTTTTCACCCAGTTGTATGCGAATGGGGGCTTCGGTGATGGCCAGCGCCTGGGCATCGGTGTTCATGGCGACGAATTCGACACCGCGAATCTGTTCGCGCACCATGCGCGTGATAGCGTTGCAGCCGGCGCCGCCGCAGCCGACAACCTTGATTTTAGCTCCACTCTGTACATAAATCGTTTTTGCCAATTTGTTGCTCCTTCCTAATTTTAAATGTAGTTAGATTCTTCTTACGACGGTTGCTTCCGGCTGAACATGCCGGTCAAGTCGGACATGAAACTGCGGCCTGAGCCCGTTTCACTCGCCCTGGGTGTTTCGGGGTGAGACTGTTTCCATAAAAGCAGGCCCACGGCGGTGGAAAAAGCCGGATCGATCAGGCTGTCGGATACGCCGTAGAGCTGCGGAGGAGTTCCGATGCGCACGGGCAAGTGCGTAACCTCCAGGCCGAGCTCGGCGATTCCGGGAAGGTTGGTAGTACCGCCGGTAAGAACCATGCCGGAGCGGATATATTTGCTGTAATCGTTGGGGAGCTCGAGAAGTATCAGCCGCAACAACTCTTCCACACGGGTGCGGATAATCTCGTAGAGCTCGGCATAGGGCACGGTTTGCCCGTCTTCGGTGAGCGTTCTTTCAGTGATTTTTTCCTCACCCGGGACAACGCTGCCGTATTTCTTTTTCATCTCCTCGGCCAGTTCCACGGAGACGCCCAGACCGACGGAAATGTCGTGGGTTATCGAATTGCCGGCGACGGGGAGTACGGAGGTGTGGAAAATGTTATCGTCTTTGTAAACAGCCACGCCCGTGGTGCCCCCGCCGATATCGGCCATGATTACGCCGTTCTGTCTTTCGTCCGCGGTGAGCACCGCTTCCGCACTGGCCAGTGGGGCGAAGATCAGCTGTTCGATTTCTATACCGGCTCCGCGCACGCACTTGGTGAGGTTTTCCACCGAAGCCGTGGCGGCAGTTACTATATGGGTATCCACATCCAGGCGGAAGCCGTGCATGCCGACAGGGTTTTTGATGCCTTCCTGCCCGTCAACGGCGTATGTTTGCGGAATAAGGTGCAGGATCATCGACCCTGATGCGCCGGTCTGCGCCACGTTTTGAGCCACCTTGAGAACGCGCTCGACGTCTTCCTGTTTTACCATCTGCTTGTTGGAGGTGATGGCGATGACGCCGCGGTTGTTCACCGAGCTGATGTGGCGGCCGGTGATGCTAACCATGGCGGATTCGAGTTTGTATCCCACCGCCTGCTCCGCAGTTTTCACGGATTGGCGGATGGATTCCTTGGCGTCGTTGAGATTGACGACGAGGCCCTTTTGCAAGCCGTTCGAAGGGGCAACGCCCACCCCCAGAATGCGCAAATCCTCGCCATCGGTATCCGCCATAACGGTGCAGATTTTGGAAGTACCGACGTCAATGGATGCGATCTTTCTTCTTTTCATTGGGTAACTCCCTCTAACGTGAAGTTATTGCTCATCCTTTCCCTGCTCTCTCCTGTTTTTTTCTTATATGTTTATAATGTAGATTTACCGGCCAGCCGGGGTATTGCGGTAGTGGACGTTCCACTTCAGGCATAAGGAATTGATGTAATTCTTGACTTCCTGGCTATCGGTGCGATAGAGGTCTGCCAGGAAGCCATGCAGCAGTTCACCGCCGCTCATTCCCGGCGTTGGCTCTGCTGGTCCCGGAAGATTGATGTGGACAATTTCCGTCATGAGTTTTTGATACTCGATTGCTGCTCCCATGCTCCTACTCCTTCCTTTGTAAAACTTGTGGCAATATTAGGCCGTGCCAAACGTATCCGTCAAATACTGTCCAATATTGTCCGCCAAAATTCCAACGCAAGAAAAATTTGTCCAACCCCTCAACAATACCTTTGTCCTGTTGCATTTTGGACTGGAATTAACCTACAATTGTAGTGATGCTACCCAGTTCATCCAAGAAGCTGCTGCCTCCCTACGTGTCTTACCGCACGTTTTTAAACTTCCTCGAGGGTCTGCAACAGACCATGCCGGCGCGCATTGACCGCAGCTACTGGGGAGACCGTCTTTCGGGCAGCACCGGGACGCAACTGGTATCGGCCCTGCGGTTCCTCGATCTGATAGACGTGAACGGGTTCCCGACCGTCAAGCTGCGGCAACTGGTAACCAGCAAAGGCAGCCAGCGTACCGAACTACTCAAGCAAGTCACGCATGAATCTTATAGTTTTTTCTTCCTCAGCCAGGTTGACTCGCAGGCGGCCACTTACGCCCAACTTGAAGAAGCTTTCCATGATAACTATCAGATTGCCAACGATGTGGCGCGTAAATGCATTAAATTCTTCATAGGGCTGGCCAGTGACGGCGGAATGAAATTATCGCCGTTCGTTACTAAAAAGACCAGAAACGCTCGCCCATCTGCTGCTGTGAAAAAATCAGGCAGGAGCCTGGATAAAAAGGCAGGGACAGAAATTCCACAACACTCAGGATTAATTCCAAATGGAACTGGCATGGACAAGTTACTGATAGATAAGTTCCCCGAGTTTGACCCGTCCTGGCCTGATGAGGTGAAGCTAAAATGGTTCACCGCCTTCGACGAGTTGCTTAAACGTACCGGGGGATAAAACCAACGTACTTAGCGGATGTTTGTTGACAAATCACGAACAAGATAATAATATCAAGAATTGAAGGCGCCATATAAAACATAAAATTGACGCATCAATTAGAGATCAATCGAGCGAATTCAATCAGGCTGCTTGGCAGCCGTTTTTGTCTGAGTGTTTTCAGGGTTAAGGAGGAAGAAAATGTCGCCAAAAGTTACTGAGCCCGTGAAGAAGGCCGCCGAACACATAAAAATAATGAGCAAACCGCTGCCCCAGATACTCGATGAGATGGACAGCAATATCGATGCGGCAACCGAAGCCGCCCGCAGGGCCGAGGAAGCCGCCAAACTGGCGCGTGAAGCTGCCCTTTCAGCCACCAAGGCTTCCAAAGAGGCTCAAGCCCGGGCGATAGAAGCCCGGCAGGCTGGAGAAAAAGCGGCTGAGACAGCCACCCGCGCTGCTCAGGAAGCCGCCGCCAAGGCTGAGGCGCAGGCCAAGGCCGCCAAGCTGGCCGCTGAAGAAGCCATCCGCAAGGCCGAAGAAGCCGACAGGGAATCCAGAAGGGCATTGGAAGCCTTTAAAAAAGCGGCCGATGAAGCCGCCCGGCGTGCCGAAGAAGCCAGCCGAAAAGCCATCCTGGGGGCGGAAGAAGCTGTAAAGGCCGCCAGAGAGGCCGCCGAAGCCGCCAAGAAAGCTGCCGCCGAAGCCATCGCTATGGCCCGTAAGGCCGCCGAGAGCGCCACGCTGGCTGCGGAAGAAGCTGCCAGGAAAGCCGAAAAGGCCGCTCTTAAAGCGGAGGAAACGGCACGCGGGGCCAAGTATGCCGCGGAAGAAGCAGCGCGTAAAGCCGAGGAAGTTGAACTGGCTGCCAGAGAAGCCGCTGCAGCAGCAGCCAAGGCCGCCGGTGAAACTGCCGCCCGGGCAGAAGGAGCTGCCAGCGCAGCCAAAGCCGCCGTGCTTGCGGCCATTGAAAAAGCCAATAAATCAGCCAAAGAGGCTGACGACAGCGCCAAAGAGGTCAAAGCCGCCAGGGCTGAGCTGGCTGCTCATATCACCGCTCAAACTGCCATCAAGGCCGATGAAGCTGGCAGGAAGAGCAAGAGACTGGCATCCGCCACTTTCCAGGCTGCCGAGGATGTACGTCGCCGCTCTGCATTGGCCGATATCGCCGGCGACGAAGCTATAGAAGCTTCGGTAAGAGTGAGTGGAAAGGTGGCCGAAAGAGTTGAAACGGCCGGGCTTGAAGCCAAGGCAGCGGCCACAAAAGGATACGACGTAGCCGACAAGGCGTTCAAGAAGGCCGAAGCAGCGGACCTGCTGGGTGATGAAGCCATCCAGGCCTCCGCTCAGGCATTGCACAAACTGGTGGCCATGGCCGAGGATATGGCCAAGGCCGCTGAGGCCGCCGCCAAAGCCTCCATTCAGGCATCGAAAACAGCTACTGAAGCAGCCCAGACGGCAGCCAGCGAAGCTGCCACCGGTGCCGAGGAGGCCATCCGCGCCGCCAGGGAGGCAGCGGAAGCTGCCAAAAAGGCCGCCGAGGACGCGCGCAAGGCTGCTGAGGCGGCCGCCCGGCGCGCCGAAGCGGTCGCCAAGGAAGCCGCCGCCAGCGCCGCTACAGGCGTTGAAGAGGCTATTCGCGCCGCCAGGGAGGCAGCGGAAGCTGCCAAAAAAGCCGCCGAAGACGCGCGCAAGGCCGCTGAGGCAGCCGCCCTCCGGGCTGAAATGGTTGCCAGGGATGCAGCCGCCAAAGCGACCAAAGAGGCGGAGGAGGCCATCCGCGCCGCCAAGGAGGCGGCCGAAGCCTCCAAGAAAGCCGCTGAAGACGCGCGCAAAGCCGCCGAAGAAGCTGCCCGCCGCGCGGAAGCTGTTGCACGCGAAGCTAAGGATGCGGCCAACTCTGCCCGCAGCGTGGGCGAAGGCGCCGCCGCCAGGGCAGCAGAAGCCAAGAGGGCGGCGGAAGACGCCGCGCGCAGGGCTGAGGAAGCCAGTGCGCGCGCCATGGCTGCTGCCGAGCGTGCCGCCAAAGAAGCCCAGGAAAAGGCTGAGGAAGCCCTGCGCAATGAAGAAAACCTGAGAGAGTTGATCAAGAGAATTATCGGTTCGCGCGAACTCACCGTTATCATCGTGCTGGTCTTTGTTGCCGCTGTTATCGCGGCGGTAGCCCTGAGCACCGGTCTGATCTCGCTCATTCGCTAGTCTTCATTCGCTCCGATTTGAAAGAGAGGGCGGCCAGTCACAGTCCTCTCTTTTTTATGCTTGAATCTGGAATAGTTGGTTTTCTTTATGTGACCCAAGTTCTTTTTGCCTGATTGATGCAGTGATATTATGACTCTCCGCACAATCTGGCTGGTTTGACAAGCCAATTCAGGCTGTAGTATAGTAAATTCACTATCGGCAACCATATACCGTATCCTGATGGTTTATCAGCCTGAGCAGAATCAGTTTACGGGAATTGTTGCCGTTAAGCTGTCTCAAGAAGCAGTAAAATGACAGGCACTGAAGGCTGTGATAGATATATGAGCAGCAAATTCGAACCAAAGATACACGTGTTCTTCTGTGTAAACGCCTTAGACCGGGGCGTTTTTTCTACGCAGGACCCGGAAAAGGCTGCTCGCATACAAAGCGTGAAAATGCCCTGCTCATCCATGATCAAAGATATTTTCATGCTGAAAGCCTTCGAATGTGGCGCTGACGGAGTGATGGTCGTAGGCTGCCCTGCCGGCAGATGTAAGCGCGTCGACGGCAATATTCGGGCAGCCAAACGCGTTGCCTGGGTGCAAAAACTGCTGGATGAGATAGGCCTGGGCGGCAAGAGGCTAGTTTATACCGCCAGCAGTGACACGGACGCTGCCATAACTCTTCTGCTAAAAGGACTGGCAGAACTGGGACCCAATCCGGTTAAGCCGGCCGCGCAAGCTAGTCCCAGATAGAGACCAGAGTTACAGCTTGATGAATACAATCCTTGATACAATGGAGATAACCCATGATAGTCGCCAAACAGAAACCTATCGCTGAAATAAAAGAGATGCTGCGGCCTTACCAGAAAGTGCTCATCCTGGGATGCGGCACCTGCGTCAAGACGTGCTTTGCCGGCGGAGAGGACGAAGCAGCCACTCTGGGCGCGGCTCTCCGCCTAGCTTTCGGCCAGGAGAGCAAGTCCATTGAGACCGAGGAGCTGACCGTAGAGCGCCAGTGTGAGGATGCCTTCATACAGGAGGCGGCGCAAGCAGTGGCGCGTAACGAAGCCGTACTCTCTTTAGCCTGCGGGGCCGGCGTTCAGGCCATGGCACGGCGCTTTGCTAAATCTGTACTGCTTCCCGGAGTAAATACGACTTTTATCGGCGTTCTGGAAAAACCCGGTTTATTCACTGAAGAATGCTCTGGCTGCGGCGACTGCGATCTGGACACCTTCGGGGGTATCTGCCCGGTGACGCGCTGCTCCAAGCGCCTGATGAACGGGCCCTGCGGAGGGTCGAAGAACGGCAAGTGCGAAGTCAGCCCCGATATAGACTGCGCCTGGCAGCTTATTATCGACCGTCTGACAGCCCTGGGGCTGCAAGGTAATTTGAAGCGCTATATCCCGGCCAAGGACTGGCGTCCCAGTCTGGCCGGCGGGCCGCGCCGCTTACTACGAGAGGACCACGTTATATGAAAAGCGACGGAGCGAGCAAACTTAAAAGCGTCCTTGCCGGCGGGGGCTTTGCGGTAACCGCGGAGTGCGGGCCACCCAGGGGCGCCAATGCTGAGATTATACACAGGAAGGGCGAGTGGCTCAAAAGCTGCGTGGATGCGGTGAACGTCACCGACAACCAGACGGCTGTGGTGCGAATGAGCAGCCTGGCTGCCTGTTTGCACCTGTTAGAGCTGGGCATCGAGCCCGTTATGCAGATGGTCACGCGAGACCGCAACCGCATCGCGCTGCAGTCGGATATCATAGGCGCCTACTCTCTGGGGATTCGCAATATGCTGTGCCTTTCAGGCGACCATCAGAGCCTGGGCAGCCAGCCGGAAGCGTCAAATGTGTTCGATATCGACTCGGTCAATCTTGTGCATGCCGTGCGCGTCATGCGCGACGAGGGCAAAGACATGAGCGGCTTCGCGCTGAACGGCGCGCCTGAAATGTTTATCGGAGCCGCCGAGAACCCCTTTGCCGACCCGTTGTCTTACCGCGTGGTGCGGCTGGCCAAGAAAATCGCCGCAGGTGTCGATTTCATCCAGACGCAGTGCGTTTATGACCTGCCGCGTTTCAGGGAATGGATGCGGATGGCGCGGGAAGAAGGACTGACGGAAAAGGTATACATCCTGGCGGGCATCACGCCTCTCAAGTCAGCTAAAATGGCGCAGTTCATGGCGACGAAGGTCGCCGGAATGGATGTGCCCGAAGCAGTTATTAAACGCATGGCGGGGGTGACCGGACCGAAGGCAGTTGAGGAAGGTTTGAAAATTGCCATTGAGACTATCGCCGAGCTGCGGGCTATCCCCGGTGTTAGAGGTATACACATCATGGCCATCGAAGCCGAGGAACGAGTACCCGATCTGGTAAAGGCCGCCGGACTGATGCCGCGTCCGATGAAGTAGGTATTAGCGATATGCCTAAAAAATATCATATAGAGACGAAAGCCGCGCCGCCGCGTTTTCTGGCGGTGGGCAAGTTTTCAACGGTGGAGTTCCGCGAGGACTGCGCCGGAAGTTGCCGGCAGTGCGTCAAGAAGAAGTGCGTCTACAACGTCTACAAGGATAGCTACCAGCACGTCATCACCATGGATGAGCCGGAGTTTCTCTATATATGCCAGAGCTGTTTCCGCTGCGTGCAAGAATGCACCAAGGGTATTTTTTCACCCGTCATCAATCCGGAATACACGCTCATGGGCGACGAGTACTGGCAGCCCGAAATCATCAACCAGACCTGGTTCCAGGCCCACACCGGAAGAATTCCAGTTTCCGGCGCGGGTTACCGTGGGCTGTTCAGTGGCGCGGGTTTCGATGCCATGTGGACCGATATGTCCGAAATCGTGCGCCCCACGCGTGATGGCATCCACGGGCGCGAGTATATCAGCACCTCCATAGAGCTTTCACGCAAGCCGATGAGGCTCATCTTCGATAAGGAAGGGAATTTACCAGTATCACTTCCCGAAATCGTGGAAATCCCTCTCCCTGTGATCTTGCAGCCGCCCGCTTTCGGCGTGCTGAGCCAGAAGGAGCTGCTGGCCATGGCCGGGGCGGCGCAAAAGCTGCATACTTTGATGCTCATCGATGCGAAAGATTATTCCTCATCTTTCACCGGGTTTGACGGCACCATGGTGCCCAGGCTGGACGCGGCTAATTATAAGGAATATGTTGACATAATCTGCAAGAGCCGGATGGTCGAGATGGTCGACTCATCCGGAATAGAGCGCGAATTTGCCACGCTGCGCGGTTTCAAACCCGGATTGCTCATCTCGGTCGGCCTGCCGCTTGACGCCTCGGCGGCCTCGCGCGCTCTCGAACTAACGGGCACCGGCGTGGACGTGCTGCATTTTTATGCCGAAGACAACGGCCGCGAAACAGGTTCTTCCAACCCGCGCACCCTGCGCGATATGATACGCGAGATCCACCGCAAGCTGGTGGATGGCAAGGTGCGTCCTACAGTCAATCTTCTCTTCTCCGGCGGCATCGCCATGGCCGAGCATATGGCCAAGGCTGTCATCTGCGGGGCCGACGGGGTGGTGGTGGACATTCCCATGCTCATCGCCCTTGAATGCCGTCTGTGCGGGCGCTGCAAGCGAGGCGAATCCTGCCCGGTGGACATCGGGGACATCTATGTCGCCTGGGGGGTACAACGCATCGTCAATCTTATCGGCGCCTGGCATAACCAGCTTCTGGAGGTTATGGGAGCCTGCGGCATCCGCGAGGTGCGCCGCCTGCGCGGCGAGGTGGGGCGCGCCCTGTTCCTGGAAGACCTCGAAAGAGAGAGCTTCGCGCCCATCTTCGGGCAGAGAAAAGTACCATGCGGGTGATTATATGAATACCATCAAAACTAAAAATATATTGCCTGAATCCGTGAACACTCCTTCGCGCTTCCGCAACCCCATCGGCAAGTATTTAGTTAAACGCAACTCGCGCTGCGCCGCTTGCGGCCTGTGCGCCGAGCTCTGCCCCTATGGCGTGCATATCAAACCTGAGGGCTACTCCAGGCCCCTGCCGCCGCGCTCGCATCTGTGTATCGGAACCGCTTGCGCCGGTAACGATTTTTACTGCGTGAAGCGCTGCCCCAACCAGGCGCTCAGCGTGAACTTGAACCCGACGCTGCAGGCACTGGGCGACTACCGCTGGACTCCGGAGATGCTCATCGGGCACTGGCACATGGCCGAGACCGGCGAGCTTCCCCGAGTGGACCTGGAATATTCACTGGGTTCATCAGGCGGCGGTTTCGACAAAATGCGTTTCCGTATTCCCGATGCGGCGGATTATCTCGACATCAACGATGAGGACATCGATACCAGCCTGAACCTCAACCGCCGCGGTGACGGCCGTCCGCAGAAGGTGTTGTCGCTGCCATGCTACGGCGGAGGCATGTCCTTCGGTTCGACGGCTCTGCCGGTGATAGTGGGCCGGGCGCGGGCAGCTACACGCCTGAACACCATGACCTGCACCGGCGAGGGCGGATATCCGCCGGAGTTTTTGCCGTATGCCGAGCATGTGGTTACCCAGGTAGCCACCGGACTTTTCGGCGTGCGCGAGGAAACCATTCAGAACGCCCCGGTAGTAGAGTTCAAATATGCCCAGGGCGCCAAGCCGGGACTCGGCGGGCACCTCTTAGGGGATAAAGTGACCCCTGAAGTAGCCGCCATCCGCGAGACGGTGGTGGGCAGTTCTCTTTTCTCGCCTTTCCCTTTCCATAGCGTCTATTCGGTGGAAGACCACAAAAAACACGTGGATTGGATTAAGGAAATCAACCCCCGCGCCCTTGTCTCCATTAAGGTATCCACGCCCAGCGATGCGGACATGGTGGCCGTCGGCAGCTATTACGCCGGTGCCCACATCATACACTTCGACGGCAGCTACGGCGGCACCGGAGCGGCGCCCGACATCGCCAAAAAGAATATCGCCATGCCCATCGAATACGCCATTCCGCGCATACACCGTTTTCTCAAGGAAGAGGGCATCCGCGATCAGGTATGCCTTATGGCCAGCGGCGGCATCAGGAACGCCATGGACGCGGCCAAGGCAATAGCGCTGGGGGCTGACGGTGTGGTCATCGGCACGGCCGACCTGGTGGCGCTGGACTGCATCCGCTGTGGCAAGTGCGAGAGCGGACGGGGTTGCGCCCGCGGCATCGCCTCTACCGACCCCGAGCTGGGGTATATGATCAACGAAGAATATGCCGAACAGCGTATTGTGAATATGTACCTCGCCTGGCGCAAGCAGTGGTGCCAGTTGCTGCGCCAGTACGGTTTACGCAGCATGAAAGAACTCGTTGGCCGGAGCGACCTTCTGGTCAACATGGACTACCTTGATGAGGCTGAGAGGTCGAAATACCCAGAGGCACCCAAGAATAAACTGGTCATTTAGGAAAAGCCATGGCTCAAGACAATGATTCCATAATAGATAGAGTTCTCGCCTCGCGGGGCGCGTTACCGTATGTCGATTCCGGTGAGAGGAAAGCGGCGGAAGAAGGCGGTTGCGGTGTCACCGGATTTATCGCCTCGGTCCCGGTGAGCGGCCGGCATATCATGGAGCCCTCGGTGCAGATGCATAACCGCGGCAACGGCAAAGGCGGCGGCATCGCGGCGGTGGGCCTTTCCGCTGCCGACCTGGGAGTATCACAGGAGGTGCTGGATAGCCATTATCTGCTGCAAGTGGCGCTTCTCGATGCCTCTGCTCGCTCCGAGATAGAAACCGAGTTTATAACTCCATTCCTCGATGTGCATAAAGCCTCCGAGGTGCCTCACATGGCGGATTACCGTGAGGTAAAAGGCCTGGAGGTACGGCCGCCGGACGTCATGCGTTATTTCGTGCGTGTTAAACCCGACGTCTTGAAGCGTTTTGTAGCTGAGAACAAGCTGTCCGATATGGACGTGCGCAATGCCGAAGACGAGTTCATCTCGCAGAACTCCTTCCGTCTTAATCAGAAATACTACTCGTCTCTGGTTGAAAAACGTGCCTTCGTACTGTCTCACGGACGCGATATTATGATACTTAAAATCGTGGGCTATGCCGAACAGGTGGCGCAGTACTACAGGCTGGAGGATTTCAAGGCGTACGGCTGGATAGCTCACCAGCGTTATCCTACCAAAGGACGCGTGTGGCACCCGGGCGGTGCGCATCCGTTTATCGGCATGGACGAGGCGCTAGTGCATAACGGCGACTTTGCCAACTACTATGCCATAACCGAATATTTGAAACAGTTCAACATTCGCCAGCAGTTCCTTACCGATACCGAAGTCTCGGTGCAACTCTTCGACCTGTGGAACCGCGTTTTCGGCTATCCGCTGGAGTATATAATCGAAGCCATGGCTCCTACATCTGAGTACGATTTCGACCAGTTGCTGCCTGAGAAACAGCATATCTATAAACACATACAATCTACTCACTTGCCGGCCTCGCCGGACGGACCGTGGTTCTTCATCATCGCCCGTAACAACCCGTACAAACATTACCATCAGCTTATCGGCATTACCGACACCTCCATGCTGAGGCCGCAGGTATTCGCTCTCCAGGAGGGCGAAGTGCAGATAGGTTTCATCTGCTCGGAAAAGCAGTCTATCGATGCCGCGCTGGAGAGCCTCTCGCGGGAGGATCACCGTTTCAGGCCAATCGCCGACAAGTATTGGAACGCCCGCGGCGGCAGCGCCACCGACGGCGGGGCTTTCGTGTTCACCGTCCGCGACTCGGGGAGAGGAGATGGCAGTAAGATTCTCTCCTGCGCCAATAAGTTTGGCGAGAGTGTCACTGTTCCACCCGGCCAGAGAGCTTTTAAAGCTCCGTCTGACTATGATGCTCCGGTGAGTCGCCAGGCCATATCCCAGGCTGTAAGGAGCGCACTGGCAGCGGCGGACAACAGCGAGCTCCTAAGTTATTTTGTGCGAAACATGAATAAATGGAACTACGCCTCGCTCATTTTTCTAAGCAGTGAACTTGTAACAGTGGGGCAGGAAAGTGATAAAGCCAGAGCGGCGGCTATCGATATCCTCACCTCTTTGAACGACCGCAGATACACCACCGGCGATAAAAAGCGCAGCTCGGTGTTGCAGATAATACGAGATGCCCTGCACCGTTTGCTCGACGCCGTTCCCGGCTTCAACACGGATTCCGTTGGGAAATACCGCCGTTTGAACTTTGCCGGCCGCGGCACGCTCGGAGCGCCTATTGGGAACGAGAAGGTGCTGGTAATTGACGCGCGGGATTTCCCGCCGGAAGGTGAGGACTGCGACGCGCGCTATATAGTCGCGGCTTTCCAGCAGGGATGGCGCAGCTTCATCTGTTACGGCTACCGCGGCCAGCGTTTCACCGGCTGCGGGCTGGGTAAGGAAACCGACGGTGTGCGCATAGACGTATATGACAGTTCTGGCGATTATCTGGCTTCGGGCATAGATGGGATGGAGATAAGAGTCCACGGCAACGCTCAGGACCAGCTCGGTCAGATAATGAAGCGCGGCAAACTGGTGGTATACGGAGACGTCGGGCAGACCTTTATGTACGGCGCCAAAGGCGGCGAGGTGTATATCATGGGCAATGCCGCCGGACGCCCCCTCATCAACGCCGTGGGCCGCCCAAGGGTGGTTATCAACGGCACATGCCTAGACTTCCTGGCGGAATCTTTCATGGCGGGTGACCCGCTCAAGGGTGGAGGATTTGTCATCCTCAACGGGATGGAATTCGACGAAAAAAGCGGGCAGGTCAAGGAGTTGAATTCACCTTACCCCGGCTCCAACCTTTTTTCGCTGGCTTCAGGCGGTGCCATTTACGTGCGCGACCCGCACGGCAAAGTGGTTGACGAGCAGCTCAACGGCGGGGAAATCGCCACGCCCTCTCAGGCTGACTGGGAGCTGATACTGCCATACCTCGCGGAGAACGAAAAACTCTTCGGTATCTCGGTTGAGAACGACCTGCTCACCGTAAAGGGAGAACGCAAGCTGTACAGTGAGGTCTATCGCAAGGTTCAGCCGTTGAAGTCGACTGTCCTGGCAGGCAGCAAAACATCCACTGTCAAGGAGAAAATAATAAGCCTGGCAGATTAGACTGAGTGGTTATCGAGATGGAAAAAGTGGCTGCCTCCTGGAAAGGAGGCAGCCACTCCTTTATACTCACCTTTTCCCGAATACCCCGACCATTGTGGTCGAGGGATGTAGTTCGCCGCGAAGCGGACCGAACGAAGTTCATATCTGTTAATACCCCGACCGTAAGGTCGTGGGAAGTTTATTTGGTAACAGACCAGACAAGAGCCACTATCCAGCCGATACCGGTCCATCCGATCAAAAAGTTAACCAGAAAGATGGCCAAGGCATTGCGATGGTGGCGTGCCACCGCGATGATGGTCGGCAGAAAAAATATGGCGAGAGTAAACACAAACCCTATGATGCCGAAGACGCTGCCGAAGAACCAGTCGAAAGGACCCCAATGCCACATAACTTTCTCCTTTTATAACGGTTTATTAAGGCGCGGTTAGATTATAACACATCGGTTTGGCATGACCGGTTGAGCCTCGGTTCGCCGGGCAAGTGTTCTCCAGCGCAGGAACAAGGCAAGGTTGACGGCCACGGTCGGTGACATAGTGATAAATCCAACAAAGGCCAGTGAAGACATGCCTATATTGAAAGCCCAGAGTATGAAAATGACGCACAGCAACCCGTATCCAATCACCGGAATCAGGAGCACATGCTCATCGGTATCCCCGCGGTGCCGTGGCAGGTGCTCCTGTAAAATTACGAATATTAGTGTTGAAATAAAGGCCACCAGGAACCATCCGCTAAAATTCCCCGCCGGGATGCCGAAGTAACGCCCGCCTTCCAGCCATCTCCAGTTGCCTGCAGCGACTTGTAATGGTTCCATAATAAGGTCGATAGCCATGACTATAAGCGCGCCGAGCGCAGCAAACGGCACCTTATGCGTCATCCTACGCTGAGTTGTGCCAAATCCACCTCTGTTGAGCCAGATGGAAAAGGAAGAGACGATGCTGTATCCGGCATATATGAAACCGGCCCATATTAGAGGTATCAACAAGGGCACATCGAGTATTCTCGGATGAATGGCGATGTTATAAAAATAATGACCGCCGAAGATTTCGGCGTAGTTGACTCCCACGATCTCGGAAACCAGCCCCGCCGTAAATCCCAGAGCAACGAGACTCGTGCCCCCGAAGACGCCGAGAGTCCATACCGAGTGCAGGATAAGGAGTAGTGTCGCCAGGCCGAGGATAATTTTCCCGACAATCGAAAGCCCGCTGAAATTGAGAACAGATGTATTTGAGTTTCCTGTAATACTCTGAATGACATAAACGGCACCCAGGAGAATAATGCCGATGAACAATCCCCAGAGGATAATACTTCGATATCGCAATTGACTATCTCTTGCTGCGGACACTATGTACTTTTTAAAGGCAATCCATTTATAATCCTTTAAAGCGCACGATTTCATCAACTGGACGCCTGGCGCTGCGGAAGCGGTTGATGGGATTTTTTTCGTCCTGATAGCCCAGCGCAATGGCGAAAAGAATCATCAGGTCGGAGGGTATCGCAAGTGCCTCGCGGATGAGGTCGGGGTAGGAAGTCATCCAGACGGCGGGTATCGAATCGACGCCGTGCCGCCGCGCCGCCAGCATTATGCTTAACGAAAAGGCCCCCATATCGAAGACCGACCAGGTGCTAAGGGTGCGCTCCATGCATAGAAACGCCACTACCGGGGCATCGAAAAAGCGGTAGTTATACTCAAGCAGTTTCTGGCGGCCTGCCTTGTCCTCTCGTTCGACACCCACGCTCTGGAGACGTTTATCCATGTTCTGGTCGATGCGGACCTGTATCTGTTCCGGCCATTTCTGGGGGCCAGGCATCTCCAGGGAGCGGGGAGTGCCGGAGCGGAAGCGCTCGAGGTTGATGTTGCGTAGTTTTTCCAGCACCTCTCCGCCGGCCAGGAAAACCTCCCACGGCTGGCTATTAGCCCAGGAAGGCGTCCTGGCGGCAGCCTCGAAAATTTTATTTATAGTTTCCCGCGGGGCGGCCTTGGGCTTGAACGCCCGGGCGCTAAAGCGGCTGTTAATAGCTTCGATTACATCCATAATAACCTCCTGAAACTAATAAAATAATGATAGCATACCGGAGACGAATAACTCGAAACCCGTGGAACCCGATAACGCCGAAGTAACAATTATTTAACTATTCAAGCAGTAATTTTATGATTATTTGATGGGTTGTCCCGTATCATTTATGCGGTTGTGATATCAGGATGGTCTTTGGAATCCGCAGGAATCAATGTATGCCTCAAAAGAGAGTATCGCGCAGAGAATTCTTACGGGGAACCGGTGTTTTGCTTGCCGCAGCCGCGGCAGGCTCTCCTGGCCTCCTTGAGGGATGTTTTGGAGTTCCCGGCAGAACGTCGTCTCCACCGACCAGCGTCACACAGCTTCCCGGCATCATATATAGTCCGGATACGCTCCGAGCCAACCGCATACCACCCGGCCAAACAGAGACCAGCGCATGGCCACAGCTCCAGGCTAGCGGGGTTCCCACCATCAACCTAGATGACTGGATATTCACCATTTCAGGAGAGGTTGAGAAAGAGGTAATCCTGAGCTACGGCGAATTTACGGCGCTTCTTTCGGAGAAGGTTTTTTCTGATATCCACTGCGTGACGAGATGGACACGGCTCAATAACCTGTGGGAGGGATTTGGCGCTCAGACGGTAACTAATCTGGTGAAGCTCAAGACGGACGCTAAATTCGTTATTGTGCATGCCTACGGCGGTTTCACCACCAACCTGACTCTCTCAGATTTTTTACAGCCGGACGTGCTATTCACCGTCAAACACGACGGCACCCCGCTCATCCCCGAACACGGCTGGCCGGTGCGCCTTGTAGTCCCGCGGCTATATTTCTGGAAGAGCGCCAAATGGGTCACCGGCATTGAATTCAGTGCTGTCGACCAACCGGGATTCTGGGAAACGCGGAGGTATAACAATCACGGCGGCCCCTGGAAAGAGGAACGTTTCTCCTGACCAGGATTCCCCAACGAATTACTTAGTAACATCTGAGGTGCAAGTAACCGTCGGGAATGCGTAAAAAGTATAATCTTTAATGGATTAAAGAGGGTTTTACTGGCGACCCCGACGGGATTCGAACCCGTGATCTCCACCGTGACAGGGTGGCATGTTAGACCGCTACACCACGGGGCCACTCAAAGCATTTAAGTCTAGCAAAGCAGCGGCTCACGTGTCAACAATTTGCTCTTTACTCTCGTTATGGTATAATAATCAAAATTTCGTTTGCTTTAGGGAGAATTCGTGGTAACAAAAACAACTAAAGTAGCCAAGCCTGCCGGCGCCGCCAGCAGCGCCGATGGTCAGCGGAATTATGAACTCATGCTGGTCATCAACCCCGAGTGGACTGAAGAAAAGCTGAATACGACAACGGCGGGCGTCAGCCAGTTCATCACGGGGATGGGTGGTAATGTGGCCGAGGCCAAAGCGCTGGGTAAGCGCAAATTGGCCTACCCTATCAAGCATTTCAGCGAGGGGTATTACGTGCTGCTCCATTTCAAGCTGAAGAGCGAATCCAGCCCTGAGCTCGAGAACAGGCTAAATATCTCCGAGGAAATTATCCGCTATCTGTTAAAGAATGTGGAGTAAAGCAGGAGGCCTGGCCGATGGTAAGCTTGAATAAGGTGATGCTTATTGGCAATGTGGGGAACGACCCGGAGATGCGGTTCACGCCCAGCGGCAATCCAGTGACTTCCTTCCGCATCGCTACCAATCGCGTCTTCAGCACTCCCGAAGGTGAAAAAAAGCAGGAAACAGACTGGTTTACTGTTGTGGCCTGGAACAAGCTGGCGGAACAGTGCAACCAGTTTCTCAATAAGGGCAAACTGGTGTATGTCGAGGGCAGATTGCGCAACCGCAGCTGGGACGGCACGGACGGGCAGAAGCATTTTCGCACCGAGGTCATCGCCAGCCGGGTGACATTCCTGGACAGGGCAGGAGCGGCGAGCGCGGCCCCGGAAGAGAAAACGGAAGAAACCGAAGTCGAGGATAATGAAGCGGGGGACCTGCCTTTCAGTTAAACGGTGACCTCGTTACAGATT
The DNA here is from genome assembly GCA_003597995.1 of Dehalococcoidia bacterium. NCBI lineage: Bacteria > Bacillati > Chloroflexota > Dehalococcoidia > Dehalococcoidia bacterium. The sequence continues at coordinate 9,796 of QZJY01000025.1, read as the reverse complement.
ATAATAGTTAGGAGATACATTTATCGTGGTTGAAACTAAGACTGCTGCCAGACCTATGGGAAGGCGCCCCCCGGGCAAGTGGACGGGTGGTAAATTTGCCCCGAAGCGCAAAGTGTGTTCTTTCTGCGCCAGCCGGGCCAAGGGCATCGACTACAAAGACACAGCGATGCTGGGTCGCTTTATTTCTGACCGCGGCAAGATAGAGCCCAGGCGCCGCACCGGTACCTGCAACCGCCACCAGCACGCGCTGGCGCTGGCCATCAAGCAGGCGCGCCACGTGGCGCTGCTGCCATTCGTACCTGAGCACATTCATCTGCAGGGGCTGGTGCCTCCGCTCAATCTGAACTCTGTCGCCGGCGAGAGTAAAACGACTGCCGAGGCCAAACCGGCCGCAGAAAACGCGGCGGCAGTTCCTTCTGTGGAGACAGAAGTATCAGCTAAAGATATAGAAATATAAAGACCGGGCAGGTCTTTATCGAGGAGTTAAAGTGCCAAAGAGGACGTATCAACCCAAAAAAATTCCCCGCAAGCGGGAACATGGTTTTCTCAAGCGCATGGATTCCCGCGGCGGGAGGGATGTTCTTAAAGCCCGCAGGCTTAAAGGGCGCCAGCGCCTTACCGTAGTTTAAGCTCAAACCCGCTTTTCTCCCCGGAATTGCTCTGGAATCTTTTGGGTTAAATTACAACCGGATGGACGCATGAAAGGGGAACAGTACCTTAACAAACCAGGGGATTTTGCCCGGGTGCAGCAGGGTAAGAGGTGGGGTGGCGGGCTGGTTGTGATTAAAAGCTGTCCGAACGATCTGCTCCAAGCGCGTTACGGTTTTATAGTAAGCAAGCGCCTCGGGAAGGCCGTGGTTCGAAATCGCGTGAAGCGCCGGTTGAGGGAAATCGTGAGGCAGCTAGACCTTAAACCGGGGACCGACACCGTACTTAGCGCCAGACCTCAGGCGGCACAGGCTGAGTATGAGGCGCTTAAAACAGATGTTTTGAATCGGCTGGCACAGGCCGGCTTATTGGCAAGAGATGATAAGAAAAATTGCTCTGTGGATGATTAGGCTCTACCAGCGGACATTTTCACAGGTTATGCCTTCAACCTGCCGCTATCTGCCCACCTGCTCGCAGTACACCTATGAAGCCATCGCCAGGTTCGGGCTTATAGAAGGGGTCTGGATGGGAGCGCGCCGCATAAGCCGCTGCCATCCCTGGCATGAGGGCGGTTACGACCCTGTGCCCGATAAACCCGGTTAAAAAGAGTCTGATAGGGGAAATTTGCATTGAAGAAAAAAGTATTTGTTGCTATCCTCACCCTGGCGCTACTGGCAATCTTTGTCACCCTTAGCAGTTGTGGTTCTACGGCTGTGTCTGCGGGATGGGCGGGCGTAACCGTCTACGGGGGTAATCTTTACACTGTTTCCGGTTTCGGGCAGCTGGACGCGCTTACAGCTGCTGATGGCAGTACCTTATGGGGAATTGCCGTTGACACCACGCCTACGAGCAGTGGGGGCTTTGGTTGCTCGGCACCCTCGACCATAGTGGCTGTATACGGTAATCTGTCAATGTCCGGCGACCAGTTATACATAGCCGGTTATAACGGTAAGGTTTATACATTCAATGTTAACACGCGCATATCGAGCAGTGTCACCCTGAGTGCCGACGATTCCAAGCCCATTGTCGGGGGGACTGTCATCGATCAAGGGAGAGTTTACGTGGCATCCTCAAACGGCAAGCTCTATGCCCTTGATGCAACCACGCTGGCGAAAGTCTGGGAATTTAAGACGGGCAATAAAATTTGGTCAACACCAGCTGCGGATGATGGAATGGTCTTTGTGGGTTCGTTCGACAAGAAAGTTTATGCCGTAGATACGGCGACTGGTAAGCAAAAGTGGTCATTTGGCACGAAGGGTGCCATCATAGCCACCCCTGTTATTGCTGGCGGAACCGTGTATGTAGCTTCATTCGACCGCCATATCTATGCCCTGGACGAAGTCACCGGCAGCCTCAAATGGCAGTTTCCCGCTTCCGGCCAGAGCGGGAATGAGCCGCGCGAATGGTTCTGGGCTACACCCGTTATCTCAAATGGCATCCTCTATGCCCCGTGCCTAGACGGAAAAGTCTATGCTGTTAAAACCCAGGATGGCAGCCTAGTGACGACCTTCGACCTGGGTACGGAAATAGCGTCTTCTCCTGTGGTTGTGGACGGCAAGGTTGTCGTAGCCACTCATGACGCCAAAATTTATTCGTTAGACGCCACTGGCATCAAATCGCAGGTTCTCATTGTAGATCTAAGGATTAAGGATAATAATCAGAGCAAGCTTACCGTAAGCTCTCCGCTTTCCGCTGCCAATGGTATTGTATATATCCATGGTTTTCAATCTGAGAAAATATATGCTCTAAATATGGCCACAGGTGAATACAAGGCCTTTGCCTTGGAATCCGTTTCCACAACCGCGACCGCTACCGCCACTGTTACCGCTACAGTTACTGTTACGGCTACCAAATAGAAAGGCGGTGTATTTGAGATACATGAATGCGCATATATCCATAACGGGATTTCCGGAAAAACCTAGTGCTGCTTAGTGAGGAAGATGTAACTTGAATATCGGAGAGATTTGGAACCTGATCATACTCCAGCCCGTGACCAACGTGCTGATAGCGCTGTCTCATTATCTAGGAAACAGTTTCGGGTTATCCATCATCGTGTTAACCCTATTCATCAATGCGGTCATGTATCCGCTGACGCTCAAGCAGATGAAGGCTACCAAGGCCATGCAGGACATCCAGCCCCGGCTGGCTGAACTGAAGAAAAAACATGCCAAGGATGCCCCGATGCTGGCCCAGGAGCAGATGAGACTCTACCGCGAGTCCGGCGTCAGCCCGGCCGGCTGCCTGCTGCCGACACTCCTCCAGACGCCCATCTGGATTGCGCTATACCAGGCTATCATCGGCTTGATGGCGGTAACCCCGGAGAAATTCCTCGGCCTTTCTGGCAACCTGTATTCCTGGCCTGTCATATTCGCCGCCATGCCACTGAATACCCATTTCCTCTGGCTCAACCTGGGCGCTCCCGACTACTTGCTGGCGATACTGGTTGGCGGCAGCATGTGGCTGCAGCAGAAGATGACCACACAGACCTCCACCGACCCTAAACAGGCGCAGCAGGCGCAACTGATGCAGGTTATGATGCCCATTATGTTCGGTTTCTTTTCCATCAGCGTGCCGAGCGGACTGGCATTATACTGGGTCGTCAATGCAGTTGTGCGCGTTGGAATGCAGTATTTCTACAGCGGGTGGGGCGGTCTGGCTGGCTTGCCGCGGCAAGCGCTTGCCCTTGTACCCTTCGGAAAAGGCAAGACGCCGTCTATATCGCGCAAGCCCAAAAAATAGACCATCTCTCCGCTCAGTATCCGGTCTCCGATGCGGGTTGATGGTCAACCGATAGAAGGGATTAAGATGAAAGAGCTTGAGATAAGCGCCAGGACGGTGGATGAAGCCACGCGCCGGGCGCTGGAACAGCTAGGTTTGAGGCTCGATCAGGTGGAGATTGAAGTACTGAGCGAAGGCAAGCCCGGCCTGCTGGGCTTAGGGGCGGAAGCCGCCCGTATACGGGTCACCGAGACGGCCAATAGAATTCCACCAGAAGAGCAGGTGGCCGCCAGTGCCCAGGAAAGCCTTGAAATCATCCTGTCCCACATGGGGCTGGATGCCAGCGTTTCCTGTCAGTACGACAATCCCGTGGCGGACGATGAAGAAAAATCCGCGGCGCCTATCGTCCTGGATATCAACGGCGAAGACCTGGGGATACTCATAGGGCGGCGTGGGCAAACACTGGCCTGCCTGCAATATATCACGCGCTTGATGGTAACCCGCCAAACGGGTTATGCCGCACCGTTGGTATTAGACGTCAACGGCTATAAGAAGCGCCGCTATGAGTCTTTGCGCACCCTGGCCCAGCACGTGGGGGAGCAGGTCGAGGTCAGCGGTAAGTCCTGCGCCCTTGAGCCCATGCCAGCCTACGAACGCCGCATCATTCACCTGGCGCTGGCCGAACACCCGTATGTTACCACTGAGAGCGTGGGTTTCGGCGAAGCGCGCAAAGTGGTGATACTCCCGAAGCCCAAGTAGGTGCTATAATAGATTTAATTGAATAACCAGCTTAAAGGCCTTGACGGAGAAGAGTAAGGAAGTTCGCTCTCAGCAAGCGAGTCTGGTATGGTGTGAGCAGACCTGTGGCTCTTTCTGAAAATCCCTCCCGAGCCGCCAGCCAAAAGTCCCTTAAAATCGGACGAATAGGCCGGGCCGGATGCCAGCCGTTAGAACTGGCGGGGCATGTTAGTGCTCCAGTAAGTGTTCCGCCTAAGGCGGAAAAGCGGGGTGGTACCGCGGGCATAAACCCGTCCTCGATGGACGGGCCTATTTTTTATAAGGGGTAAAGCATGTTCAAGGTAGTGGGTAGCAAAGCTAACTTCTCCCAGATGGAGGAAGCCACGCTGGGCTTCTGGCGGGAGAAAAATATCTTTAGGCGCAGCGTGGAAAACCGCCGCGCAGGTCAGCGTTTTACCATGTACGAAGGCCCCCCGACGGCTAATGGAAAGCCCGGTATCCATCATGTCATCTCGCGTGTTTTTAAAGACATCATTCCGCGCTACAAGTCGATGCAGGGCTACTATACCCCGCGCATTGCCGGTTGGGATACCCATGGATTACCGGTTGAGCTCGAAGTAGAGAAACAGCTTGGCTTCTCCAATAAGACGGATATCGAGCGCTACGGAATCGACAAATTCAACGCCAAATGCCGGGAAAGCGTCTTCCGCTACCTGAAGGAATGGGACTCCCTGACCGAGCGCATCGGCTTCTGGGTGGACCTGGAGCATCCCTATATCACCATGGACAACAGCTATATCGAAAGCGGCTGGTGGATACTCAAGCAGATGTGGGATAAGGGGCTGGTGTACCAGGGCTACCGCGTGACGCCGCACTGCCCGCGCTGTGGCACTTCGCTGTCATCCCACGAAGTGGCGCAGGGATATAAGGACGACACGCCTGACCCATCGGTTTACATAAAGTTTAAGGTGACTGAAGAGTCCGCGGTAGGTAAGCTCGTTAGCGGGGGCGCGAGTCCGCATTTGCCGCTATTCCTGCTTGCCTGGACCACCACGCCCTGGACGTTGCCGGGCAATACGGCACTCGCTGTGTGCGCTGATGCCGACTACGCTGTAGTGGAACTCGAAAATGAGAATATTATCATGGCCTGTGCTCGACTGGCAGCAGCGGGTCTGGGCCACGCCCGTGTGGCGGCGGTAGTGAAGGGCCAGGACCTCGTAGGTTTGCGATATACTCCACTCTACAATCCGCATGACTACGGCGTAGAGCGAAGGCGCTTTCAAACCGGCGGGACACAATCGAGCCCGGTCATCAAGGCGGAAGCCCCCGACCCGAACCTCAGTTACCGGGTGATAGCCACTTCCTTTGTCACTATGGAGGACGGCACGGGCATCGTGCATGTGGCGCCGGCCTTTGGCGAGGCGGACTTCGAAGCCGGTAGGGTTGAGGGGCTGGACTTCGTGCAACAGGTGGACCTGCAGGGCAAGATAACAGGCAGCTATCCCTTCGCCGGCAGGTTCGTCAAAAGCGCCGATAAGGAAATCATCTCCGACCTGAAATCCAGAGGGTTGCTCCTCAAGGCCGAGACCATTCACCATACCTATCCGTTCTGCTGGCGCTGCAACACGCCGCTCCTTTATTACGCCAAGCAGTCGTGGTATATAAAAACGGCTATGCTGAAAGACAGGCTACTGGCGGGCAACGAACAGATTAACTGGTACCCCGAGCATATTAAAGAGGGGCGTTTCGGCGACTGGTTAGCCAACAATGTAGACTGGGCCTTTTCCCGCGAGCGCTACTGGGGCACGCCTTTACCAGTGTGGCAGTGCGAAAAATGTAGGGCGCAGGAGTGCGTCGGCAGCGTGGCAGAACTCAAAACCAAGCCCGGTTTCAGCGGCCTCAAGGAACCTATGGACCTCCACCGCCCATACGTTGACGAGGCCGTATACAACTGCCAGAAATGCGATGGCAGGATGAAACGGGCCAGTGAAGTTATAGACTGCTGGTTTGATTCCGGCGCCATGCCGGTAGCCCAGTGGCACTACCCCTTCGAGCCGGAAAGCCGAGGCATCTTCGAGGACGGGCGTTTCCCGGCGGACTACATCTGCGAGGGTGTGGACCAGACGCGCGGCTGGTTTTATAGCTTGCACGCCATCTCTACTTTGCTTTTCGACAAGCCCTGCTATAAGAATGTCATCTGCCTGGGTCATATCCTGGACGCCCAGGGCGAGAAGATGAGCAAATCACGCGGCAATATGGTGGAGCCGCTACCAGTGTTGCAAAAATACGGCGCAGACGCCCTGCGCTGGTACCTATTCACGGCGGCCCCTCCCGGCAATGCCCGGCGTTTTTCGGAGCAGCTTGTCTCTGAGGTGACGCGCCAGTTCATGCTTATCCTGTGGAACGTATATTCTTTCTTCGTCACCTATGCCAATATCGATAAATATAACCCGGCTGTGGATACCAGCAGGCCGGAACCCTCCGAGCTGGACCGCTGGATACTTTCCGAACTCAACCAACTGGTGAAAGAGGTTACCGCCGACCTGGACGGCTACAATATCACCGATGCCGGGCGCGCCATCGAACGCTTCGTGGATTTTCTCTCCAACTGGTACGTGCGCCGCTCGCGGCGGCGTTTCTGGAAGAGCGAGAGCGATACAGATAAACTGGCAGCCTACCAGACCCTTTATAAATGCCTGGTGACGCTCTCCAAACTGCTGGCGCCGTTCATGCCTTTCCTGGCAGAAGAGATGTATCAGAACCTGGTGGTAACGGTCTATCCCGATGCCCCGGACAGCGTACACCTGGCGGATTTCCCCAAGGCGGACGAGAGCCTTATAGATGAGAACCTATCCGCCGATATCCGGCTGGCCATGAAGGTCTCCAGCCTGGGACGCGCGGCACGGGCGCAGACCGCTATCAAAGTACGCCAGCCGCTCAATGCAGCCGTTGTCAGGGTGAGGTCGGCCAGTGAGAAGAAGGGGCTGAAGCGCTCTGATGACCAGATTCTGGAAGAGCTCAACGTCAAGTCACTGGTTTTTTCGGACGAGATTGGTGTAAACGAAACGGCTACTACTCTGAGTGCCTTCTGCGAAGAGGGGGAGCTGGGGGTGGCTGTCGATACCAATATCACCCCGGAACTGGCCAAGGAAGGCCTGACGCGCGAAATCGTGCACCGCTTGCAGACCATGCGTAAGACCGCCGGTTTCGAAATCGCCGACTATATAGTTACTTACTACCAGTCCGATGATTACGTCCGGGACGTGATGCAGGCTTATGCCGCCTACATTAAGCGCGAGACGCTCTCTCGTGAAATACGCTTCGAGGTCCCTCCTCAGGGCGTCCGCACCGAAGAACACAAGCTCGGCGGACACACGATTACGCTGGGCGTTATCAAGCAGCCTTAAGACTCGCCTGGATTAAAATAAAAGAAGGGGGGCTGTCCGCCCCCCCTTCTTTTTGTTGTTTGGTAGGAGCCCTGTTATACGGAAGGCAGGCAGGCCAGCGCTTCTTTGACCTTTTCGGCGGGGTATTCGTAGTCGGTAAGCTTGCCGGACAGGTAGGCGTCGTAGGCCGACATATCGAAGTGGCCGTGGCCGCTGTGGTTGAAGAGTATGACCTTCTTTTCGCCGGACTCGCGGCATTTGATGGCCTCGTCGATGGCGGCGCGGATGGCGTGGTTGGTTTCGGGCGCGCTGATGAATCCCTCGCTGCGGGCAAAGGTGATGCCGGCCTCGAAGGTGGCCAGCTGGTTGACCGCTCTGGCCTCGATGATGCCCAGCTTGTGCAGGTGGCTCACGATGGGCGCCATGCCGTGGTAGCGCAGGCCGCCGGCGTGCACCGGAGGCGGCATGAAATGGCTGCCCAGGGTGAACATCTTGGCGATGGGAGCCAGGCCGGCCACGTCACCGAAATCATAGGCATACAATCCCTTGGTCAGCGACGGGCAGCTCGATGGCTCGACGGCGACGATGCGCGTCTTTTTTCCCTTAGCCAGCTTGTCGTGGACGAAGGGCAGCGCGATGCCGCCGAAGTTGGAGCCGCCGCCGACGCAGGCGATGACCACATCAGGGTATTCGCCGGCCATCTCCATTTGTTTCTGGCACTCCTGTCCGATGACTGTCTGGTGCATCAGAACATGGTTGAGCACGCTGCCCAGCGAGTAATGGGTATCCTCGCGCGGGCCGGCATCCTCCACGGCTTCGCTGATGGCCAGCCCCAGACTGCCGGGGTTGTTGGGGTCGGCGGCCAGTGCGGCGCGCCCGGAGTTGGTATCGTTGCTGGGGCTGGGCACGCACTTGGCGCCCCAGGTTTCCATCATCATGCGGCGGTAAGGTTTTTGATTGTAGCTGACCTTGACCATGTAAACCTTGAGCTCGAGGCCGAAGAGGCTGCAGGCAAAGGCCAGCGAGCTGCCCCACTGCCCGGCGCCGGTCTCGGTGGTAAGGCGTTTGATGCCCTCCTGTTTGTTGTAATAGGCCTGGGGGATGGCGGTGTTGGGCTTATGGGAGCCGGCCGGACTGACATCCTCGAACTTGTAATAGATGTGAGCCGGGGTGTCGAGCGCTTTCTCCAGCCGTCGCGCGCGGTAAAGCGGCGTGGGGCGGTACTGGCGGTATATTTTCTGCACCTCTTCGGGGATGTCAATGTAGCGCTCCTGGCTGACCTCCTGCTTGATGAGCTCCATGGGGAATAGAGGCGCCAGGTCGGACGGGCCCAGCGGCTGCTTGGTGCCCGGGTGCAGATAGGGCGGCAGCGGCTCGGGCAGGTCGGCCTGGATGTTATACCACCGGGTAGGCATGTCCTTTTCTGACAAGATGAACTTGATGCTATCCATTTTTCTCTCCTTTTCTATATTCTAAAATTCTATCAGTTTAGAAAAACCTCTGTTGCTTAATTAATCTTGGCCCCTGCGGGCCAGCGCCATAGCTGCATAGCGACCTCCTTAAAATAAAAAAGCCTCCCACCCTTGAAGGGGCAGGAGGCTTCCTAATGCGGTGCCACCCTTCTTCGTCCGCATGAGGCGGACATCTCATTCGGGTACGTCGCTTGCGCAAGATACCCCGGGGTTAGATAACGCTCCCCTCACGTCCAGACCTACTATCCGCTATCGGATTTCGGGTGGCGGCTCCCAAGTCCATTCAGTCTCTGCGCTAGCACCGGCTCACACCTTGCCCGGCTCTCTGGGCTCCGCTCGAAGGCTTACTATTCTTGTTCTCAGCCTTTCAGATATCAAATTGAAAAGACTATAAAGGATTGTTTTTGATTTGTCAAACCACCAGATGAAAGGAGTTGCTGATGGCGGAGAGGGCGGGATTCGAACCCGCGGTCAGACTTGCGCCCGACACACGCTTTCCAGGCGTGCCTGTTAAACCACTGCAGTACCTCTCCGCGCTAAACGCTTTTATTATAGCCTATATGGGAAGAAAAGTGGAAGTCACGCAGAAGAATAATAAGAGTGGCGGAGAGGGTGGGATTCGAACCCACGTCCCGATTGCTCGGGAACCGCTTTTCGAGAGCGGCACCATGAACCACTCGGACACCTCTCCTCGCTTGCAGACATTTTAGCCGAAAACACTTGCTGGGTAAAGCAGGTGTAAGAGTCCAGTACATATTGGATTTTTGGGGGTTAGTGACAAAGTTATCCAAATAGTAGCGCAAAGGCGGAAGTTTTCCAATAGCCCGGTGAGGC
>QZJY01000024.1 GCA_003597995.1 Dehalococcoidia bacterium | reverse complement strand
TCGGGGTATCACAATAATCTTAGTTGATCTTTGTGAATCTGGATATATTTACCGGATTCGCCGCAAGCGGCGGGGAATTAGACCCTAATGAGATTAACCATCTGAAAGGGATTGTCATTTTCTCAATTCGAGCAGGATTATTCTGGCTCGCGCGGCTGCTTTAGCCCTGTGGCTGATGCGGTTTTTTATTTCAGAAGGCAACTCGGCCATGGTTTTCTCCAACGCAGGAAAATAAAATATCGGGTCATAGCCGAACCCGTTGTTGCCCTTTGGTGCAAAGGCTATGATGCCACGGCAACTCCCCGAGCACATCCTCACTTCGCCGTTAGGCAAGGCAATTGCCATCACGCAGCGAAAACGCGCGGCGCGTTTTTCCCGCGGGATGCCTTCCAGTTTGGAAAGGAGAAAGGCCACGCGCTGGCTGTCGGAAGCATCGGGTCCGGCATAACGCGAGGAAAGAACTCCGGGCGCGCCGCCCAGCGCATCGACTTCAAGACCGGAATCGTCCGCCACAGTGAGCAAGCCGCTAACACGGGCGAAAGCCCGAGCCTTGAGCCGGGCGTTTGCGGCGTAGGTGCGGCCGCTTTCGTCAACATTGAGGGCGAGGCCTGCCTGCGCCGGGCTGGTCAGATCAAAAGAAACACTGCCCAGAAGCTGGCGCAGCTCCTCCAGCTTACCCCTGTTGTTAGTCGCCAGGAGGAGCTTCGGTCTAATCATCAGCTAATCCGTGATGGGCTTGAAGCGGTCCTGCAGCTTATGCATCACCTGGGGCATGGTCGTGTATTCCATCTCCTCGAGGGGAAGACGGTGCGGTTCGAATGGGCCGTGAGCGCGCATGTAATCGGCGGCATCAAGGGCCTTCTGACGTGCATTATCGAAGGACTTGTCGGCAAACATATCGCGCGGGCCGACCAGCCTGCCGTTGGCCAGCTGGAAGCCGCATGCAATGACGCGGGGCGGGCCGTCGAAGCGGGTTGGGGTGCTGTCGGGAATGGATACGGGCATGAACGGGCCGTGATGCGAGCCGCGCATCCAGCCTTCCACCAGGTAGGGCATGGTGAAGGGTTCGAGCACCTCGCCTACCGCCGGGAAAATGCCCTGGGTACGCACGATACATACCGGGTCGTCTTTACCGACGTAGCGCCCGGCGATGAGAGACAGCTTCTGAGTGGATGAGACCGCCCCGATGTCGCCGCTGTCGCGGTGATAGACGGCCTTAACGACATAACGCGAGGGCGCTCCGATAAACACCAGCATGTCATAGATTTCTTCGGGCGAGTTAAAGGTGATTTTCTGGCCTTTCATGACATCGTGTACCTCGAAGGCATAACCGTGGTGCATGTTCTCGGCGATGACCAGGCCGATGGTATTGAATGGGTCGGCAAACATTTTGTAAAGAGGCAGGTTCCAGGCGCCGGATGAGGTCTTGTCAGCCATGAAGATGATTACGGCCTCGGACCCTCTTTCGGTTATCTCCATTTCGGCAAGACCCGGTCCCATGCCGCGCACGTTACATGAGAAGGCATCGGCCAGCAGGTCCTGGCCGGCTCCGTAGAGCTTGAGTTTCTTGGCGACCTCGGTGCATCCCACGAAGGTGTTCCAGGCCATCTCATGGATAGACTTGTTATCTATGCCCAGGGTATGAGTCATTACCAGTTGCGCGTCGTCGCCGCACTTGGTCACGTGGAAATCTACCAGTAGCCCGTCGCTTTTAGCCTTGGCCATGCACTCGTAAGCATGGGCCAAGACGTCCGGGTGAGATTCGGAATGCCCTACGTAACCGCCGATATCGGCCTTGATGACGCTTAAAGTTATCTTCATGACATCTCCTTCACCGAATATTTTATTAAAAATCGATGCCTTCACGAGCCTTTACGCCGCGCTCGAAAGCATGCTTCACATTCACCATCTCGGTGACCACATCCGCCATTTGGATAATTCTGGCATCCGCATGCCGCCCGGTGAGCAGCAGGTCCACGCTCTCCGGCCTGGCTGTAACCACTTCGATAACATCCTCAAGGGGAATCAGCCCGAAATCCACCGCGCCGTTGACCTCATCCATTATCACCAGGTCGTAATCGCCGCTGTCCATTGCCTTTGAGGCCGCTTTCAAGGCCTTCGCCGCCTGGGTCCGGGCTTGCGCGTTAACGGCGCCTTTTTTAATCCAACTGTTCGCGCCGAAACTCACTGTCTTGATATTGGGAAACCGCTCCAGGGACAGCGCTTCTCCCTGGCTGAACATCTTTCCCTTCAGGAAAAATACGATATAAACCCGCAATCCGTACCCGGCGGCTCTCACTGCCGTGCCTATAGCCGCCGTTGTTTTACCTTTGCCATCTCCCGTGAAAATGGTGACCAGTCCCTTCCTTGGCATTTTGGGCGGGTCAGGCTCAGGTGCTAAATTCTCGGCCAATGCACGCTCCAAACCGCAAACAACACAGGGCGGGACTGCTACAGTTTAACAATCAGCACTCTTTGGTGTCAATACTCCACTTCGACGACTATAATAAGGTCAGGGCAGCATATTTCATTTGCAGGGCACCTATGAAGTGGATGTATAATAAAACCGCATGACTCTTGAATGCGAGGTGTTAAATGTTTGATAGGATAATCGTGCCGCTTGACGGCTCCGCCGAGTCCGAGATAGTTTTACCCTATGTCGCGGCTGTGGCGACAGCTTTCAGTAACGATGTTGTGCTGGTAAGCGCTGCCGAACAGGATACATCCGAAAAATCTCAGCAGATCGAGTCATATCTCAAACACACGGCAGAGGAACTCAAAAGCAATATAAAAAAACAGCCGGCTTTAAATATAACTACCAGCCTGCTTAAAGGGAAACCAGCAGACGAGATACTCAAGTATGCGGCTCAGAAAAAGGCCGACCTCATAATAATTGCCGGGCACGGAGCCTCGGGAGGCAACTCAAAGCTCATGGGAAATATCGCCACCAAGATACTTTCGGCCAGCAACAGACCTGTGCTTCTGGTCAAAACAAAGGACATACGAGGAACAGCGCCAAGTGGTTTGATTAAGCGTATACTTGTGCCTCTCGACGGGTCCGAAATGAGCGAGGGAGCGCTTAAAACAATTGAGCCGATGGCCGCCGCGCTGGGCGCCGAAATCGTCCTTTTCCAGGCGGTAGAACCCGTGCGTTACGTTCCCGGTTTCGAGACGATGGTCCCCAATGTCGTCCTTCCCAGCGATGATGAAATCAAACGCTCTGCCTCCAACTACCTGAACGGGGTAGAAAAGCCCTTGAAACAACGCGGTATTAGAACCTCAAGCGTGATAATTGCCGATGCGCCGGCGGAAGCCATCATCGATTATGCCGATTCGGGCAACATCGATATGATAGCCATGACCACGCATGGTTTTTCCGGCATCAAGCGCTGGGTATTCGGCAGCACTACTGAAAAAGTATTGCAAGCCGGCAGTAGGCCGGTGCTGTTGATCCCAATTTCTAAAACCTGAATTGATAAGTCAGCCTACGGTGTTCTAGAATACCTTCTATGAGAATAGTACGTTTCGCGGTCTCCTGGCATAGTCACTACGGAATCCTGGCAGGGAACAGGATTCAGCAACTCTCTGCCAGCCCTTTCAGGGGCGTAAAAACACTCGACAAATTCTACAAACTCAGTGAGATAAGGCTGCTTCCGCCATGCCAGCCATCCAAAATAGTGGCCATAGGCATCAACTACCGCTCCCACGCCACGGAGTTCAAGCACGACCTGCCAGATTCCCCGCTGATGTTCCTCAAGCCAGCCACAGCCGTGATAGGTCCGGGAGATAATATCATTTATCCGCCTCTCTCCAAACAGATCGATTTCGAAGGAGAGCTCGGGATCGTAATCAGCAAAAAGGCGCACCGGATTGCTGTCACCGATGCGGTTAAGTATATCCTTGGTTATACCTGCTTCAACGATGTCACGGCTCGCGACCTGCAAAAAAAAGACGGCCAGTGGACACGCGCCAAAGGGTTCGATACTTTCGCCGCCATCGGTCCCTGGATAGAGACCAACCTCGACCCGTCTGCGCTAAAACTCGAGACTCGCCTTAATGGGGAAATAAAGCAGAGCGGGACCACCGCGGACCTCATTTTCACGGTAGCACAGCTTGTCAGCGCCGTCTCGCAGGTGATGACGCTGTTGCCCGGCGATGTGATTGCCAGCGGCACACCCAGCGGCGTGGGCCCGATGCAGCCAGGAGATACCGTCGAAATCGAGATTGAGGGCATCGGAACGCTGGTAAATCATGTCTCCAGAGAGGCTGGCATCAGCCGCCCGGGTTAAAAGACTATTCTGGGTCAAACCAGGCAAGACAGATAATTGTCAGGACTCGTGCAGATGTTCCAATCGGGGAGGAAAAAGCTCACCTAATTGCCATTGCTTTTTGCAAACTATATGTTATAATATACCGCCAATCGAGGAAATAGCCTCAGGCATGGATAGGACACAAACGGAATATGCTTAAAAAGGGCGATGTTGTATCGGTCAGCTACCGCAGCGGGTATGACAAGCAGGGAAATCCTATCATGGAGACTTACGATAAGTGTATCGTAGAAGAGATTAACGGCAGCCACATCAAGGTGAGCTACCGCGTTATAGGCCAGTCCGACGAGGGCAAGGAACAAGTGCAAGTCGTCACCATGAGCTTCAACGTCAATTCACCGGATTTCGTCAGTATCACGCCCCACCAGAAATAGCCTTCAACCCTCTTTAGCCTTCTTTTGCAGCTCATAGAGCCGCGTCAGAGCCTCCAGCGGTGAAAGCGTGTCTATATCCAGTTTTTCCAGTTCCTTCACCACGTCTGCTTTGGGCGCAAAAAACGACAGCTGCGGGGCAGCGCTCTGCCGGGTTTTCCCGGGCGGTTCTCCGGCTCTGTCGTGGCTGTGGTTCTCCAGGTCAACCAGAACTTCAGCCGCTCTCTTGATCACCGGCCGGGGCAAACCGGCCAGCTTGGCCACGTGTATGCCGTAGCTCTTGTCCACGCCGCCGGGTATTATCTTGTGTAAAAAGACCACCTCGCCCCTGTCTTCGGAGACCGCCACGTTGAAATTGCGCACCCTCGGCAGGTAGTCGGCCAGCGCCACCAGCTCGTGGTAGTGCGTGGCGAAGAGCGTCTTGGCGCCCAGGTTCACCGAGTTGTGTATAAACTCCACCACCGCCTGCGCGATAGCCAGCCCGTCGTAGGTGCTGGTGCCGCGGCCTATCTCGTCCAGGATGAGCAGCGACCTGGGCGTGGCATTATTCAGAATCCCCGCCGTCTCCACCATCTCCACCATGAAGGTGGACTTGCCCGCCGAAAGGTCTTCCCTGGCGCCGATGCGCGTGAAGATGCGGTCAATCAGCCCGATGCTTGCCCGCTCCGCCGGCACGTAGCTGCCTATCTGTGCCATGAGGACGATGATGGCCGCCTGTTTGAGGTAGGTGGACTTGCCCGCCATGTTCGGCCCCGTGAGTATGATAATCTGGGCGTCGCCGTTGGATAGATAGACGTCGTTCGATACGTATTGCCCTATAGTGAGCGACCTTTCCACCACCGGGTGCCGCCCGCCTTTAATGTCGATAGTCACACCAGAGTTCAACTCCGGGCGCGTGTAACCATAGCGTAGAGCAATCTCCGCCAGAGAGGTAAACACGTCCAGTTCGGCCAGCACGGCGGCAAGCTGGAGCACGGGCTCGGCGGACAGCGCTATCTGCCGGCACACCTGGCGGAACAGGCTGGTTTCCAGCTCTTCCATGCGCTCGCGGGCATTGAGGATGAGCGATTCGTATTCTTTGAGTTCGGGCGTATAGTAGCGCTCGCCAGTGGATAGCGTCTGCTTGCGGATGTAGTGCGCGGGCACCTGCGCCAGGTTGGCCTGCGACACCTCGATGTAATAGCCGAATATGTTGTTGAAGCCTATCTTGAGCGACTTTATGCCAGTCTTTTCCTTTTCCTGGCGTTCCAGACCCGCCAGGTACTGGCGGGCGTCGTGAGAGGAGGTGCGCAGAGTGTCCAGCTCCGCCGAAAAGCCGCGCTTGATAACGCCGCCCTCACCGAGAGTGGTAGAGGGCTGCTCTTCGATGGCGCTGGAGATGAGTGCGACGAGTTCCGGCTGAGCGGAGAGTCCTTTTCTGAGCCACGGCAGCTCTCCGGGCAGCAATTTGAGTAGCTGAGGCGCAGTCTCTAAACTGTGCCTGAGGGCGACAAGCTCGCGCGGTATAGCCACCCCGCCGCGTATGCGGTTGACCAGCCGTTCCAGGTCGGCTACTTTGTCGAGGATGGTTACCACCTCGCGCCGCGCTAAAGAGTCCTGGTGGAACCACGTGACCGCGTCCTGACGCCGCGTGAGTTCCTCAAGCTCCAGCAGCGGCTGACTGAGCCAACGGCGTAACAGTCTGCCGCCCATAGCCGTGCGCGTCTCGTCCAGCACCGAGAGCAGAGAGCCCTGCGTTGTGCCGGATACCAGCCCGCGGAATATTTCGAGGTTGTCGTGGGAGATGCCGTCCATTGCCATGAAGGACTCGGTGGAATAGGTGGAAAGGCGCATGAGCTGCTCCAGCGCCTGCTTCTGCGTAGTTTCGAGGTAGTGCAGAACGGCTCCCGCCGCCCTGATGGCCTGCGGCAGCCGGGCGCAGCCATAACCTTCCAGCGTGGTCGCGCCGAAATGTTCGAGCAGGGTGCGCTCCGCTACGTCCAGCCCGAACCAGTGAGGTTCCAGTTTCGTCAGGGAGGCTTCTATGCCAAAGTCGGGCATGTCTCCATCCTCGACGGCGACAATCTCTGCCGGGTTGAGGCGGCCTATCTCGCCGCGCAGGCGCCCGAGCGGCATCTGTGTGCACATAAACTCGCTGGTGGTGATGTCTATATAGGCCAGTCCGGCCTGTTCGCCCTCGACGGCCGCGCAGGCTAGGTAGTTGTTGGCTTTTGTCTCCAGCAGCCCCGGCTCGATGACGGTGCCGGGCGTCACCACGCGGATGACCTCGCGCCCTACCAGCCCCTTGTTTTCGCAGGGTTTGGTGAGCTGCTCGCAGATGGCCACTTTATAGCCGCGCTTGATGAGCTTGCCCAAGTAGTCGTCCAGCGCATGGTAGGGAATGCCGGCCATGGGCACCTGCACGCCCTTGCCCATGCTGCGCGAGGTGAGCACGATATCGAGCTCCCTGGAGGTGACGCGGGCGTCCTCGTCGAAGGTCTCGTAGAAGTCGCCCAGGCGGAACAGCACGATAGCCTGGGGGTGCTGCTTCTTGATATTGAGGTACTGCGCCCGGATGGGGGTTAAAGCATCTTTCATGGCTGGTCTATTCTACTGGAATGGCGAGCTAAAAGAAAAGCCCCCTCATCCCGTGTCATTGTCGGGCTCGACCCGACAATCCAGCCGCTTCTATTTTTTCTGGATTCCAGCCTGCGCGGAGACTACGCCCCTCCAGATGCTTCGGCCAGCCAGTCTGGCCTCCAGCATGGATAATGCTAGAGGGGGAGAAGATTTGTATTCTCCCCCTTAGAAAGGGGGATTAAGGGGGATTTTGATGACTTTCCGGATATTATTACGTTCACCCCTTTCTTAATCCTCTCCTATCCAAAGTGTCCTGTTAAACTTCGTGTTATCCGCATCGGAATCTACTATCGGAGATTGCCACGTCGGTCGTCCGCCTCGAGCGGACTCCCTCCTCGCAAAGACATAGTTTCTTGCACCAAAAAGGCGTACTGGTTATAATCCCATAGCAACTTTGGCATTTTTCCCGGAGGACAACTTGAAGTATAAAATGGTGGTCATCGACATAGACGGGACGCTGGTGGACAAGCACGGCAACATAGCGCCGGAGGATAAAGCCGCCGTCACCCGCTTGGACAACTCATCCGTCGTCGTATCCCTGTGCACAGGACGCGTCATCAAGGCATCCATGCCTGTCATAAAAGAGCTGAGGCTCAACAACTTTCACATATTTTACGACGGCGCGCTTATATACAACCCCGGGAACATGTCTACCATCTACGCCAAGCCGCTCGACGCCGCCATAGTGCGCGAGGCCATCGATTTCAGCCGAAAGAACGACATCTACCTGGAGCTTTATTCCAGCGAGAGGTTCTTCTCCGAGCGCCCCAACTGGTCTGATGAGGTGCACCGCAAGTTCTTCCGCGTGGAGCCCACCAAGGTCAACTTCGACGACATCTGGAACAAGGAGCGCATACTGAAGGCCGAGGTGGTGGTGCATAACGACGAGGAGGCCGTCAAGGCCAAGCTGTTCGAGGGCAACTTCGGCGACAGGCTGCGCTATTCCATCGCGCGCTCGCCGGCCTACCCCGATATAGACTTCATCAACATCGTCAACCCGCAGGTCAGCAAAGGCGAGGCACTGGGGAAACTGCTGGAATACTATGGATACCAGGCCTCCGAAACCATCGCCATCGGTGACGGCCTGAACGACATTCCGCTGCTAAAAGCGGCAGGGGTGTCGGTGGCGATGGGGAACGCCTTCCCTGAGGTCAAAGAGGCATCTCTTTACATAACGCAGGACATCGAGCAGCACGGGGTGGCGGCGGCCATCAACTTCTTCTTTCCTGTTTAAGCCTTGAGTTTAAGTCGCAAAACGGGATTACGCCGGTCGCTTGTCAGCGCCGAGGCTGGCGCGGGCAAGCGATTCCCACTGAACCTCGGACATAGGCAATGAATTGGCAGGGATGAATCCTTCATTAAACGCCCTTACTTTATCCTGAGTACGGGTAATACCGAAATAGGCCAGCATCGCCATTGCGGCATTACGGCCTACATCCCGGCTTGGAATCCAGATATCATCAGGCCGGCTCTCGACAGGAATTTCATCCGGTTTACAGGGAGCGCCGAAGACATGCAGTATGCGGCATGCCAGCGGCCGAACCGGATATACGGAACACCGCGACTGCAACAGGAAGGGGCACTCGGCGCTCAGTTTGTGATTTATCATTCTGTCCAGCACCAATGCTCTTACGCTGTCCTCCTGTTTATGAATCACAAACCACAATACGCCGAGTATCTCCAGTTCAGTCATGGGAACTGACGGCCTCATGCAGCAGCAACAGCACCCGTTTTTGCAGGCTACTGGCATCCCGCGCTTTTCTCTTCTGCTTCGAGCTCCAGCTTCGAGCCGGAATCGTAAATATGATAGGTGTCCAGCAGGATAGAGAGCCACGGATAATTCGATTCAGCCGGTTCGATCTGACGGGGAGATTTCTTGAGCTGCTTGTCGAGTTTTTCAGAAAACTTGTTCATGGGTTATTACAAATTACGCTTCAAACAATTCGTTGTCAATCACAACCCGAGCAGCAAGGGGTGGCGGCGGCCATCAACTTCTTCTTCCCGGTGTGAGGTACAAAGCTAAGTTAGGATAAAGAGAAAGCCCTGAGGCGAAAGTCGAGGGGTTTTTTCATAATAAACATCCACTATTTTCAACAAACCATTGAAGTCGAAATAAATAGAACCTATAATCTGACAAACTGATAGCATCCATTTTGGGAGGGTAACATGAGTATCCCAGATTATCAAAGTATCATGCTTCCTTTGTTGGAAATTGCTGCCGATGGGAAGACACACCAAATATCAGAAGCCATCGAGTATTTGGGTAAAAGGTTCAAATTAACTCCAAAAGAGAAGGATGAACTCTTACCAAGCGGTAAACAAGAAATCTTTAACAACCGTGTCGGTTGGGCCAGAACCTATTTAAAAAAGGCGGTATTATTAAAAACGAATGAAAGAGGGCGCTTTTGTATTACTGAACGTGGACTTGATGTCCTCAAAAATGTAACAACGCGCCATTTAACAAGAATCGACCAAAAATATCTATCCCAATTTCCTGAATTTCTCGAGTTTAAAGCGAAGCATAAAGAAAAGGAACGAGAAGCCCCTGCTCTGGAACATGAACCCCCCAAGGAACAAATTGAATATGCGTACGAGCAACTTGTTGAAGAACTTGAAGGTGATATACTCCAACAACTCAAATCAGTATCTGCTAATAGGTTCGAACATATTGTAATAGACCTGCTAGTTGCAATGGGTTACGGAGGTAACCGTCAGGATGCAGCTAAAGCAATCGGCAAGTCACGTGACGAAGGACTTGACGGCGTTATCAACGAAGACAAACTGGGTATCAGTAAAATATACGTCCAGGCAAAACGATGGGGTGATAAAAATGTCCGGCATAAAGACATTCGCAATTTCATAGGTTCTCTTGATGTCGCACATGCGGATAAAGGCGTTTTCATAACAACCTCTGATTTTAATAGAGACGCAGAAGAAGCAGCGGGGAAAAGTTCAAAAAAAATAATAACAATAAAGGGAACCCGACTCGCGGAACTCATGATCGAAAATGATATTGGTGTAAGTCGCGAAAACGAATTTGTAATTAAGCGACTCGACACAGATTATTTTGAAGATTGATCAGATGGCCTCACCCCACAAACTCCTTAATCTTCTGCGCGATAAGCGGCGTAATGCCACTCACCTTGGTCAGATCCTCCACCGAAGCCTGTTTGACGCCCTGGAACGTGCCGAAGTGCTTTAAAAGCGCGCGCTTGCGGTGCGGGCCGATGCCGGGCACGTCGTCCAGCACGGACGTGAGCGCCTCGCGCTTGCGGATATTCTGGTGGTAGCCCAGCGCGAATCTGTGCGCCTCGTCCCTTACGCGCTGTAACAACTGCAACCCGGGCGACGTCACCGGCAGGCTGATGGGTTTTCCCCTTCCCGGCAGGAATATTTCCTCGTTTTCCTTGGCCAGTCCGAGCGTGGCGATGGCCTGCGCTCCGGCTTCTTCCATGGCCTCTCTGGCGGCGGAAAGCTGCCCTTTGCCGCCGTCAATAAGAACAAGGTCCGGGAGCGCCCAACTATTCCCGTCCTTGCGCTCCGAAACGTGCGAGAAACGGCGTCGCAGCACCTCCTGCAGCATGGCGTAGTCGTTGGCCTGCGGCACAGATTGGATGCGGAAGCGGCGATAACGCGCCGGAACGGGCTTGCCCTCCTCGAAGACCACCATGCTGCCCACCGCCATGCGCCCCTGTATGTTGGAGATGTCGTAGCCTTCGATGCGGGCGGGCGGGGAGGAGAGGCCCAGCTTGTCTTTGAGTTCGGCCAGGGCGGATTCCAGCGCCGAGGGCTGCGCCAGGTTCTTGATTCTAAGCTGCTCGACGCCCTTGATGGCGTTCTCCTCGACGGTGTGCAGAAGTTCACGGGCAGGGCCGCGTTCCGGCACGCGGAGGACGACAGGCTTACCCCGGCGGGAGGAGAGCCACTTCTGCACCACCTCTTTTTCCAGAACCGGGTGCTGGAGGAGGATGAGTAGCGGGATGCTCATGGTGGCCGAATAATATTGCTGCACGAAGTCGGTCATTATCTGCTCGGGCTTTTCCTCGCCGATGCCCTGGAGCGTGAAGGCCTCGCGCCCGATGAGCTTGCCGCCTCGCACGAAGAACACCTGCACCAGCGCCTGGCCCTTGTCCGGGGCGAAGGCAATCACGTCCTGGTCGCCCTTCACTTTGGCGGCCATCTTCTGCCAGGCGACGACCTGCTGCACCGCTTTTATCTGGTCGCGTATCCAGGCGGCCTTTTCGTACTGCTGCAGCTCGGCGGCGAGGCGCATCTGCTCGTTGAGGTGCAGTTCGAGGGGTTTTTGCCTGCCTTCGAGGAAGAGAATCAGCTCGTGGATAATTTCCATGTATTCGGCGCGGGTAATTTTGCCGTTGCAGGGGGCCACGCAATGGTGCATGTCGTATTCCAGGCAGGGACGGCCCGCGTAGTTGTCGAGCTTGATGTCGCAGGTGCGGAAAGGAAAGATGGACTTCACCACATCCAGCGCATGGCGGATGGAGCGCAGATTGGCGAAGGGGCCGAAATAGCGCGCCCCGTCCGAAGCGACATGGCGCACCACCAGCACGCGCGGCCAGTCCTCGGCCAGGTCTATCTTGAGGTAGGGGAAGCCCTTGTCGTCCTTGAGGCGGATGTTGAAGTGCGGGCGGAATTTCTTGACGAGATTGAGCTCCAGGACCAACGCTTCTTCCTCCGAGGCCACGATGTAAAACTCGAAGTCAACGACGTGAGAGACCATCTGCTCGGTCTTTGCGTCGTGGCCGGTCTTCATGAAGTAGCTCTTGACGCGGTTGCGCAGGTTGACTGCCTTGCCCACGTAGAGGACCTTGCCGGCGGCGTTTTTCATGATATAGACGCCGGGGTCGGTGGGAAGCTGCCTGGCGCGCACCAAAAGCGGATTGTTCTTTGAGGCTGACATAATGATTTACATATATTTTAACATAAGCGGGACCGGGGGGATAACATTCTCACCCTGAGTCCGACTGGGCGGACGAAGGGTCTGGCTGGAATATCTATCGGACGAGATGCCATCGAGGTAGAGGAGATTATCGCGCCAGATCCTTCGTCGTCCTTCGTACTCCTCAGGATGAGAGAATAATTCAAGTTGCAAATCCACCATCCTCATGCTAGCTTTATAAGACTATGCGCCGCGACCACATGCATAAAAGCACCCAGCCCGCCGGGTTCCTGGTGGTCAACCGCAGCCTGCTGCCTCCCGCCGGACGCGCGCTCGACCTGGCGATGGGGGCGGGGCGCAATGCCGTCTATTTAGCCAAAGAGGGATTTGAAGTCGAGGGCATAGACGTATCCACCGAAGCCGTGGAGAAAGCGCTCTTATTGGCAAAGAGCGAGGGCGTGCATATATCTACTCTCGTGGAGGATTTGGAAAACGGCTACAGACTTTCTCCGGCAGACTATGACGTCATAGTCTGTTTTTACTATTTACACCGCCCGCTCATCGCGGAGATACGAGAGGCGCTCAAGCCGGGCGGGATAGTGGTTTTCGAGACGTATAATACAGACCAGGCGGAGTGGGGCCGTCCCAAGAATCCCGACCATCTGCTGAAACACAACGAGCTGCTCAACATGTTCTGCGATTACCGCATCCTGCGCTACCGCGAGGGTGTTATCGAGCCGCGCAAGGCTATCGCCAGCATTATCGCACGCAAACCGTGTAAGGAGGGCTGACATGGAGCGTTTCGAGGGCAAGGCGCACGTGCCGGGCGCCGAACGGGAGTGGTCTATCGGACTGGAGATCGACTGGGGAGAGAAAGACGTTACCGTGCGTATCCCTGACGCTCCGGGGGGATTGAAAGAGTGGCCGGGGCTGGTCG
This sequence comes from Dehalococcoidia bacterium, assembly GCA_003597995.1. NCBI lineage: Bacteria > Bacillati > Chloroflexota > Dehalococcoidia > Dehalococcoidia bacterium. The sequence continues at coordinate 16,240 of QZJY01000024.1, read as the reverse complement.
TGCAGACCTTCGGCCCGATGGAAGAGATCGTATTCAGGACTAAAGGCATTCCTCCCCTGTTTACACACTGGTGGCATTTCGTTCGCGGCGGGCACGATGAATTAGCGGGGATTGTCCTCGCATTGCCTGATGCCAACGGAGTGTGGCGCACCTGCCCGATTGAGATGGCTAAAACCGGGGAATAATAAAAGAGAGCGAGAGATGATTCTCCGCCCTTTAATGAACACGATTAGACAGATTTTATGTCTATGTCTTTGAAGTGTATTTGAAATTCACATCGTGCAGTTCGGCAGGGAGCTGATAACCGTCACATTCGAAAGGATAAGCCAGTACCCCGCTGGGAAAAACCGCATCAGGGCGGTAACTTTTCCAATAAAAGAACGCACTTGGCTGAACCCAGTGAAGATAGGGGTTCCCCTTTTGAACGGTGGGGTTGACTGACGTATCTGATACTTTAAAACAAAAGGGGGCCATGGAGTGAGTACCGACACTGCCAGCGAATGCAATTAGTTCACCACGTTTTACCGAGCGGCCAATCATGGCATCGCAAGAAATCGCACCTTCTGGAGCCATATAATCACTGCGAGGATAAAATAGGTGTCCCTGGGCTCTGAGAACTTTACTATCCCAATCTTCAACTTCAGTTTGACTGTCTTTCAACACCAACGGTGAGCTAAACAGGTGATAGATGAAAACAATCATTTTGGGCCAATCAGGACTATTAGACTCGAAGAATAATCCCAAATCATTGAATGGGCTCTGTTTTACCCCATTTTGAATTCTGTAGACGGCACCCCTGTTATTAACGCCAATTAATACCATATCGAGAGGCGCAAGTACGGGTGTCCAATTTTCGAGCTCGAATTCCATGCCCAGCTTATCTGGATAAACAGGCCAACCCGGGTTAGCACCGACTTTGGGGCCAAGAGTGATGATTTTGGGATCCGCACCCGTGCCGTACACTTCCGGATGAGTATTGATACCTTCCATATTCGGTGGCGGTGAGGTAATGGCGCACGCACTCGTAGCGGGCACTGGAATAGGTACCGGCGATGGTGTAGGTGTTGGTGTTGGTTTAGACGTGGAAGTAGGAGTGAACGATGGCGTAGGTGTAGGAGTAGACGTAGACGTAGGTATAGACGAAGACGAAGGCGTAGGCGAAGGCGTAGGCGAAGACGTAGGCGTAGGCATGAATGTGGAAGTGGAAGGGAGCGTCGAAGTGGGCGCAGGAGTGGGTGCGGACGACAATGTGGGTTCAGGGATCGGAAAGAGCGAGGACGATGGTGCAGGTGCAGGAGTCGTGGAAGTGGTAGAAGAGATATTGCATGAGCTCGCAAGAGTCAGCGTGCCAAGGGTTGCGCCACACACTAACAGCGCAGCATCCTTCAGAAATTCCCTGCGTGAAAATTCCTTCTTCTCTTCAGGTTCTTTCTTTTGTGGAATCATGCGATGAATCAAATTACCCACCTCAACTGACTTTATTTCGTAATCTTTGCCAGCTATTTTATCCTCCGTTTGACTATTTCAGTATCGCCCAAATGCTTAATGGCGTCAAATATATTTACATCTGACGTTTTTATGACGGATTGTCACTTTTTTCTTTTAATCCGCTGCCGATTCCAGAGCAGGAGGCTGAAAACGCCGCTTGCATTATCCATGCGTTATGTTAAAATAGATGCAATTCACAGAGAGGTGACGTGTGAGACAGGATATCGACAGCTTTTTGAACTATCTCCGCGTGGAGAAGGGTTTTTCCACTAATACCACCTCGGCCTACGCCAACGACCTCAACCAGCTGGCTACCTTCGCCGAGGATTCCGCCTCTAAAAAGGGCCTTAAAAAACCAGCCTGGAATGCTTTCGACCGCCCCGAGATGCTGAGCTACCTGCTCAACCTTAAAGAGCGCGGCTATGCCGTGACCACGGTGGCGCGCAAGGTGGCCGCCGCCAAGAGCTTCTTCGGCTTTCTTACCGCCGAGGGCAAAATCAAGGCCGACCCCATGGAGAATATCAGCTCACCCAAGGTGGGTAAGGCTTTACCCGACACGCTGACGGTCAGCCAGGTGAGACAACTCATCGACCAGCCTGCCAGGAGCACCGCCCCGGAAGCGAAGCGCGACCGCGCCATGCTGGAGCTTTTGTATGCCAGCGGCATGCGCGTCAGCGAACTGGTAGGGCTCAATCTGGGCGATATCGATACCAAGAACGGCTTCGTGCGGCCTTTCGGCAAGGGCAAAAAGGAACGCATGGTGCCGGTTTACCCTCAGGCAGCCCAGTCGGTAGAGGTTTACACGAAGGAAGTACGTCCGCATTTCGTGCATAACAGCGAAGAGAAAGCCCTTTTCGTCAACCAGCGCGGCGAGCGCCTGACGCGCCAGGGACTCTGGCAGATACTCAAAGGCTATGCCAAAAATATCGGCCTGGAAAAACAGGTCAAGCCGCATACCCTGCGCCACAGCTTCGCCACGCACATGCTCAACGGCGGGGCCGACCTGCGCTCGGTGCAGGAGCTCCTGGGACACGCCAACATCTCGACCACCCAGATATACACGCATTTGACATCAGACCATGTGCGCCAGGCCTACGACAAGGCTCACCCGAGAGCTAGATAACCGGCGCAGCATAATACGTAAAGGAAAGGATTTTCAATGTCCCGCAGGAATATCCATAAGAGCAAAAGACTTAAAAGCCATAAACCGGCTGTAGCAGTTAAACCGGCCGCTCAAGTGGCCGCAGCAGCGCAATCGACGGTAGCAGCAGTCCCGCTAAAGACCGTCCCCGTAAAAACGGCCACAGCACAGGAAGCCGTGGCGGTCAGATTTGCCGAACTGCCTTATGAGCTCAGGCGTATAGGTCTATTCACCGCTTTCGTGGTTGTCTTGCTCATCGTGCTGTGGTTTTTTCTTAAATAGCAGGGTATAACCGCCGCACGAGCAGCCGTTATATTCTCTCAACCGCAATCTGTCGCGTGGTCATCATGCGCTAAAACAGCATCCACCGGCAGGCAGCGGACACCGGACAGTAAACGAGGTAACGGGTGGCTATCCAGGCGAATATGCCTGTTTAGACTATAATATCAAAGGCTAAAATAATAGCTAAGAGAGGGTGTTAGATGAAACAGTACTCTCCCGACCACATCCGCAATGTGGTGCTGCTTTCCCATAGCGGCGCAGGCAAGACGACGCTGTCGGAAGCGCTCCTGTTTGCCGCCGGGACTATCAACCGCCTGGGGAAAATCGAAGCCGGCAACACCACCTCCGACTACGACCCCGACGAAATCAAGCACCGCATCAGCATCAATCTCTCGCTGCTGCCCTTCGAATGGCACGAATCAAAGGTCAATCTCCTCGATACCCCCGGATACCTTGACTTCGTAGGCGAGGTCAAAGCGGCCATCAGGGTCAGCGAAGGTGCGCTCATACTTGCCTCGGCTGCCTCGGGGCTGGAAGTCGGCACAGAGCTCGCCTGGAACTACAGCCAGGAAGCCGGACAGTCCCAAATCATATTTATTAACAAAATGGACCGCGAGAACGCCAATTTCAACAAGACCGTCGAGCAGTCCCAGTCGCGCTTCGGCTCAAAATGCATCCCGCTGCAGATGCCCATCGGGGCGCATACCGGTTTTAAGGGGATTATCGACCTCATCTCTATGAAAGCCTATGCCGGCAATCCCCCCCAGGAAGCAGCCGTGCCGGCAGAACTGGTGGAGCAGGCCAAAGCCCTGCAGAGCAAAATGATAGAGGCGGTGGCCGAGACCGACGACGCCCTCATGGAAAAGTACCTTGGCGGTGAAGAACTCAGCGCCGCAGAGATTATCAAGGGTTTGCAACAGGCAGTCTCCGCCGGTAAGATTGTTCCCATCCTGACGGGCTCCGGTTTACAGGGCATCGGCGTCACGCAGCTTCTGGACGCTATCGAGCGCTATCTGCCTTCTCCTTTACAGCGCAAGATAGCCGTGGCAGAGGACTCTTCCGTAAAGGATTTGCAGCCTGACGTCACCGGCATGCCAGCGGCGCTGGTATTCAAGACGACAGCCGACCCCTATGTAGGCAAGCTGACCTATTTCCGCGTTTACTCCGGCACTATCGAGAGCAACTCGCACATATGGAACGTCAACCAGAATGCCGACGAACGCATCGGGCAGCTCTTCATGGTGCGCGGCAAAACACAGGAATCGATGGCCAAAGTGGAAGCCGGAGACATCGGCGGCGTCGCCAAGCTCAATATTACGCTCACCGGGGATACCCTCGGCACGCAGGCCAAGCCAGCCAAGCTGGCTCCCCTGACCTTCCCCAAACCCATTTACAGCGTGGCGGTACACCCGAAGACCAAAGCCGACCTGGACAAGATGGGTTCGGCTCTGGCGCGGCTGGCGGAAGAAGACCTGACGCTGCACATACGCCGCGACCACGATACGGCTGAGACCATCCTTTCCGGCATGGGCGATACCCAATTGGCTGTTGCCGGAGAAAAGATGCAGCGCAAGTTCGGTGTGGGCGTCGAGCTCACCCCGCCCAAGGTACCTTACCGCGAGAGCATTACCCAGGCAGCGCGCTCCGAATTCAGGCACAAGAAACAGAGCGGCGGCCATGGCCAGTTCGGCCACGTAGTGCTGGAGCTTGAGCCGCTGCCTCGCGGCAGCGCCAACGTATTCGAAAATAAGGTCGTCGGCGGGGCTGTGCCCAAGAACTATATACCCGCGGTGGAAAAGGGCGTTCTCGAAGCCTCGAAAGAGGGATCTCTGGCGGGCTTCCCTGTGGTGGGTCTCAAGGCCATCATCGTCGACGGCAGCTTCCACCCGGTGGATTCCTCCGAAATGTGTTTCAAAATAGCCGGCGCGGGAGCGCTCAAACAGGGTATGCAGGACGCCAAGCCCATCCTTCTCGAACCTATGGTCAGCATGAAGATAACCGTACCGAACGACTTTACCGGCGATATCCTGAGCGACCTCAACACCAAGCGCGCGCACGTCATGGGCATGAACCCCGAGGGCGGCATCAACGTCATCGATGCCGAAGCGCCCATGGCCGAGGTGCTGCGCTACGCTACCGACCTTAAATCCATCACGCAGGGGCGCGGCACGTATACCATGGAGTTCAAACAGTACAAAGAGGTGCCGGCGCACATCACCCAGAAAATCATCGCCGACCGCCAGGCCGAAAAAGAACAGGAAGCCTTAAAATAGGGCCAAGTTAGTGAGCCGGAACATTGTAGGGCGGGTTTGAAACCCGCCCCTTTTATTCATTATTTTGGGAACAAACTACGTAGATCATCCACAAAGTACCTTGGGTTGAACCCCATACGGATGTTTTCAAGAACAAAACTATCTACAGCACTTAATCCCAAGGACGCAATTAATGAAAACCCTTGTGTTAACGGCACAAAGCTTGCACCTACGGCTTGCATGACAATAAAACGAAGAATTTTTCCTTTCCTACTAGATAAAAACCCCCCAGATGCGAGTGCCTTAATGTATTCTGTCGTCAATATATCGGGGCTTGCGGGACCTATTTCTTCAAACCACTTACGAAATTCATTTGCTATCCTTGTATTCCTAAACTCCCATACTTTGGCTTGATTTATTTCACCGCTCATAACAGCCGAGGCTATATCAGGAACTTCATTAACAGCTAGTAATTTAGAAAAAGACTCCTTCGCGACTTTACCACCCGTATACCGTTGAATCTTCGAATCTAGAAGCTTGGCGAAACTCCGGTCAGTGACCATGTCTCTCGCACCCCCCTCTTCAGCCAAGTAGGCTTCTAAATTTAGCATTCCTAGGCGAAGAGTTGAGTCAATTTCATCACCAGCCACTGCAGGCAAAGGCACAAAGGAAAATACTCTAACTTGATTGGGTTCGATTCCAGGCAAACTATTTAACGACACAGTCTTCATGGACGGATTTCTATAGAAAAAATAATCAGTAAGTACTCCGCTTCCTTGAATATCCCTGTAAGTCTCATTAGCAACCTTCTCTTGGAATTGTGGCATCTCTGTATCAACAGTACAAAGTTCAGTTAATTTACTAATAATATCAATTTGCTGTTCATTTAAACCTACAAGCCGATTCTGGAGTTGCAAAGTGGCGGCTTCTTTGGGTGCACATCTATGAACCTTCGTCCACCAAAGTTCTTTGTCCATTTTGTCTTCACTTGGTTGTAGCTGAGCCAATAACAATCCAACACCATTTCCAGAATATGCGAGAAATCCCGATGTATGTACAAAACTAATTGCTTGGGATCTCAATAATTCGGTAAAGACAGGAACACCCAACCAATGAACTAAAGGAACAATTATGGAATAGTCAACGGTTGGCACCATAATGTGATCATAGAAGAGCAAAGTCTCAAGAATATGTCCAGCGAGCCAATTATTGCCTACAAATGCTTTGTGTATCGCGGTGGGATCAGGGTCCCACGGTAATGAAAGGTTACTCGCAAAAAGACTAGAGGGAATTGGTGATATTGGTTTCAAGAATCGATGAGGAAATGATATTAATTCGCCTGAACGGTCAATTTTTACATCACAAATTGTATCGGTATTTTCAGGAGTTTCAATTCTTTTAATTGTACCTATTTTGCCAACATGTAATGCGTCACCGTCTTCTTCATTTATTCGAACACGTTGGCCTAAGGAAAATCGCGTACCATCATTACTCATTTCAAATAATTATATCATCTATTCTTCCCCACACCACCCGCTCTATCCCTGCCAGGTCTTTAATCGTCCCGATTTGCGCAAAGGGCAAGGCCGCGCTTAACAGCCGTTTAACCCTTTCTTCCTGCCCCTGGCCGATTTCCAGCAACACCCACCCCCCGGCCTTCAGCTTGCCATGTAGCGAGCCGCAAAGCCTCTCGATAACATCCAGCCCTTCCACTCCGCCGTCCAGCGCCAGGTGCGGCTCCGGGCTTGTTGCGCAATCTAAAGACTTTACATAAGGCAGGTTGGCAATCAGCATATCCACAGGCTCAGGCAAAGGCGCGGTCAAATCGCCCAGGAGAAAGGTGATGCGAGATTCTACCTTGTGCTGTCGGGCGTTGAGACGCGCTAGCTCCAATGCTTCGGGCGAGATGTCCGTGGCGTAAATCCAAGCCTGAGGCAGATTCAACGCCAGGCTGATGGCGATTGCCCCGCTGCCCGTGCCGATGTCGGCGATGGCAGGGGAGCGCATACGGGATGCGATTTCGAGCGTTTTCTCAACCAAGTGCTCCGTCTCCGGCCTGGGGATGAGCACGGATGGATTTATGACAAACTCCAATCCGTAAAACTCGCGTTTGCCCGTGATGTACGCCAGCGGCTTGCCTGAGAGCCGGCACGCGGCGAGGGAGTCAATCAGCCGTTCTTGTTCGGAAGGTAGCTCTCTTCCGAGGTTATTTAAGAATGCAACTGCATCCAACTTCAGCACGTGGCGCATGAGCAGTTCCGCTTCAAGCGGCGCTTCTTCTATCCCGGCAGACGAAAAGCGCTCGCGGATAAGGCCGAGCGACTCACCAATTTTCATACCAGATCGGATTCGAGCGCCTTGGCCTGCTCGCTGGCAGCCACGGCGTCTATCAGGTCGTCCAGGCCGCCCTCCATGAGTTTCGGCAGATTGTGCATGGTGATACCGATGCGGTGGTCGGTAACGCGGTCCTGCGGAAAGTTATAGGTGCGTATCTTTTCGGCTCGATCGCCCGTGCCCACCTGACCGCGGCGCTCGGCGCTTATCTCGCCTTCCTGTTTCATTCGCTCAGCGTCGAGCAGTCTGGTTTTAAGCACGGCCATAGCCTTCTGGCGGTTGCGCAACTGCGAGCGCTCGTCCTGGCATACCACCACCAGCCCGGTGGGGAGATGAGTCAGGCGCACCGCCGTGGAAACCTTGTTGACGTTCTGCCCGCCGGCCCCGCCCGAGTGGAAGATGTCAATGCGCAGGTCGCTCGGACTCACGTCAATTTCAACGTCCTTGGCTTCGGGGAGCACCGCCACCGTGGCCGTGGAGGTGTGGATGCGCCCGCCGGCCTCCGTGCTGGGGACGCGCTGGACGCGGTGCACGCCGCGCTCGTATTTGAAGCGCGAGAAGGCGCCTTTGCCCTTGACCTCGAATATGATTTCCTTGATGCTGCCGATGGCCGATTCGCTGCGGTCGATGACCTCGACGTTCCAGCCGCGGTTGAGGGCGTAGCGGCTGTACATGCGGAAGAGGTCGGCGGCGAAAAGACCGGCCTCGTCACCGCCGGCGCCGGCGCGTATTTCCACGATGACGTCGCGCTCGTCGTTGGTATCGCGGGGAAGCAGTGCCGACTTAAGCGAGGCCAGCAACCCTTCCAGCGTCACCTGGAGTGTCATCAGCTCTTGCTTGGCCAGCGTCCGCATATCTTCGTCGGTTTCAGTATCGAGCATGGAGCGCGCTTCCTCCATTTGCTTTTCGGTGGATTTGTATTGCCGGTAGAGATTCACAACGTCCTCGATGCCGGCGCGTTCCTGCGCCAGTTCCTGCAGGCGTTTTACGTTCGAAACGACATCCGGGCTGGCCATTTCCAGTTCTATGTCGTTAAAGCGTTTTTCAAGTTGGGCCAGACGGTCTAACATAATACTTTCCTCGCGCTAATTGTATCACAGGCTCGTTTTGACGCTCAAATAAAGAGGGAGGGATGAAGTCTCTCTCTATGATTGGCTTAAGACTGACGGTTTTTGCGATGTCGCAACCGGCGGTTGTATTGAGATTTTCGTGGTCTGCTGTGCTTCTTCCGTAAGAGAGAAGTCGAGTCTGGTTTCCTCTGGTCTACCCGATAGTCTTGCCCGGTTCGACTCGCGCGCCGGGCTCCAGCTTATACCCACGAGATATAGTGACGTTGTCTCCCAGTACAGCCCGAATGGCTTCGCTGCCCGCCTGCAGGTGGCACCCATTGGCGGCGATGCTCGACATAAAGCGAGAACCATTTCCGATGGTCACGTTTTGCCAGATAACGGAAGCTGAAATCGTCGCCGCATCCTCAATCAGGCACCCGCTTCCGATGACTGTCGGACCTATGATTACCGCCTCTTTCCCGATAGAGCAGTTATCGCCCACCAGCAGGGGACCTTTGAGAATGGCTGTCGGGTGTATGCGGCAGCCGCGGCCGGTAATAATTTCATGGCCGTGGTTAAAGCCATATTGGCCGCCTTTGCCGGACAGCAAATCGAAATTAAGCTGTCTGTATTTTTCAGGGTTGCCGATATCTATCCAGTAACCCGAAGACGGGAAAGCGTAAACTGCGTCCCCGCCCGCCAGCATGGACGGAAAAAGCTGCCGCTCGAAACTGTATTCCTGCGAGGGGGGTATCATATCCAACACGCCGGGTTCCAGCACATAGGTGCCGGCGTTTATCATGTTGGTGGTCACCTCTTCGGGACGCGGCTTTTCCAGGAAGCGCGTCACTCTGCTCCGGCTGTCCGTCTCGATAAGGCCGTAGTGCGTGGGGTTGTCCACCGGAGTAAGCGCGATGGTAGCCCTGGCCTGGTTCTGACGATGGAAAGCCAGCATGGCGCTGAAGTCCAGGTCGGAAAATATGTCACCGTTAAGCACGAAGAAGCTGCCTACAACCAGTTCCGCCGCGTTTTTTACCGCCCCGGCTGTTCCCAGAGCCGATTTTTCCAGAACATAGCTGATTTTTATCCCCAGCCGGCTGCCGTCTCCAAAGCAATCCTCGACAGGAGGGGCCAGATGGCTTAAAGCCAGTATAGCCTCATCGACACCATGTTTCTTCAACCATAGCAGGACATGCTCCAGGAACGGCCTGTTCAGCACCGGCACCAGAGATTTGGGGGTATTGTATGTGAGCGGCCGGAGTCTGGTACCCAGGCCACCCGCCAGAATAACGGCTTTCATTAATAATCAACTCGAAACAAAACAATAAGCCACTACATGATACCAAATTTTGTAGATTTATTTAAAGCTGTTCAGAGGATTTGAGCTTGCCGGCTCGGCGTGTTGCCGAAACGGACTGTCTCTAAGGCTGAAAAGCAAACCTGAGATGCACCTGCTTGCGTTATTAGTAGTCAGCAAATGCTTTTCGCTTTTTATCGCCCGTGATTGCACGTAATCCGAATTAAATCTATAATAGCTCAGTTACAGAATATTCAATCAACGCAGCTTTCTGCTCTTAATAATATGGAAGGCAGGTAAACCTTGGCGAAAAAGAATGAACCCCAGGCGGTGCATCCGCCCACCAGTCGGCAGCTGACCCACTGGCAAAAACAGGCTCGCAGGCAGCGCATCATCGGCATCAGCGGATTTGTTACCATCGTGGCGGTGATAGCAATAATCCTTTCTGGCTGGTATTTCAAGCAGTACGTCCCCATCGACAAGCCCATGCGCGAGACCGTGATAGAGGTCAACGGGCATAAGTTCAGCATGGCCTATTACGTAGATGCCCTCAGGTATGTCTCCGGCGGGCAAACTTCCTATATTTCCTACATATTGGATTACGTGGAACAGACTATCGAACAAGTCGAACTCATGAAAGAAGAAAGCATCAAGCTTGGCATCACCGTAACCGATGACGAAATTAATCAATACATAAAAGATAATGCTCTGGCTAATAATCAGGCGGTCAGAGACCTGGTGCGAGGCCAGTTGTTAAGCAAAAAACTTACTAGCGACTACTTCGGTCCACAGATTCCCGCCTCCGCCGAACAACGCGATGTGCTGGCCATGTTTCTCGAAAGCCAGAGCCAGCTTAACGACATCAAAGCCCAGATAGATGCCGGTGCAGATTTCGGCGAGCTAGCGGGAAGCATCTCGCTGGACAGCACCACCCAGGGTGATAAGGGCATATTGGATTCGCATGCCAAAGGTGTTTTCGATTACCTCCTGGGCACCAAAGGATTTGATGATCTTATCTTCACGACGCAAGTAGGCGACTGGGGTCAGTTCCAGGATGCGGAGAAAACCAAACAGGTGGGGTACTGGCTGGTCAAGGTCACCGAGAAAAAAGATGATAACAGCCAGGTGCATGTATTCGGCATGCTGCTTTCAAGTCTGGAGGAAGCGCAGGCCATCAAGACCCGCCTCGATGGCGGGGAGGATTTCACCACACTGGCGCAGCAATATTCTCAGAATTGGTCGGATACTTCCAAGGACGACCTGAGCTGGATAACCTCGGATTCCACTGCCGCTTACAAAAGCTATGTCTTTGATACGGCCACCGCCATCGGCGCCGTCAGCGCCCCCATCAAGGACACCAATCAGAGCACTAAGGGCGGCTACTGGCTCTTCAAGGTGCTGGACAGCGCCGTCAAGGATGTTTCAGCCGACGACAAGACCAACCTGATCAACCAGGCCTTTAACACCTGGCTCACCGCTTTACAGGATGACACAGTCAATAACAAAATAACCAACTACCTGGATGAAGCCAAAAAGACCTTCGCCACCATCCAGGCTTCATCATAAGGTGAAATATGGAAAACAAGACAATCGGCATAGGACTCATGGGGCTGGGAGTTATCGGCGGGCAGGTCGCCCGGGTGCTCACGGAGAGGTCGGGTATGCTGGCGGAGCATGCCGGTTTCCCGCTGATTCTGCGCAAGATTAAGGTTATCGAGAGCGACCTCACCAGGCCGCAGGCTCAGGCGATGGAACGCTCGCTCTTCACCATCGACGAGGAGGAATTTTTCAACACGCCTGGTTTGGACATCATCGTCGAGGTCATCGGCGGCGAACACCCGGCTTTCGAGTACCAGAAACGAGCATTAAAGAGCGGCAAGCACGTGGTGACCGCCAACAAGGAGGTCATCGCCAAACACGGGGCCGAGCTTCTGGCGCTGGCGGCTCAGAACAGAGTTAGCCTGCGTTACGAGGCCTCGGTAGGCGGCGGCATACCGCTTATCGCCCCATTCCAGCGCGACCTCATCGCCAACCGCATCAACGGTATTTACGCCATCATCAACGGCACCACCAACTTTATTTTAAGCACCATGGCCCGCGAGGGCACCGAGTTCGCCACAGCGCTCGGGCAAGCGCAAAAGCTGGGCTATGCCGAGACCAATCCCAGGAACGACCTCGAGGGCATCGATGCCGCTTACAAGATAGCCATACTGGCCACGCTGGCTTTCCGCAGCCGCGTCCGCCCCGACCAGGTTTTCCACGAGGGCATCTCGCGCCTTTCGCGACGCGATTTCCGCTACGCCCGCGAACTGGGTTTTGCCATCAAGCTGCTGGCTATCGCCAAGCAATCCGATTCCGAGATAGAGGTGCGCGTGCACCCGGTGTTTATACCGGCCGACTGTTTCCTGGCCAAAGTTGACGGCGTTTACAACGCCGTGCAGGTGGATGGCGACCTTACGGGGCAGGTAACCTTTCTGGGGAAGGGGGCGGGAGCCCTGCCGACCTCCAGCGCGGTTGTTGCCGACGTGGTGGCAGCCGCCCGGCACGTGGCATCCGGCCAATCGGGCTCTACATGGCAGCCCGGTGAAAACAAGCGCCTCAAGCCCATGTCGCAGATTGTCACAAGGTATTATATCCGCATGGGCGTCACCGACCAGCCAGGCGTGCTGGCGCAAATAGCCTTTGCGCTGGGTAGCCACCAGATAAGCATCGCTTCGGTCATCCAGAAGGAAACCGAACCAGACCAGACGGCTGAGATAGTCATCATGACACACCCGGCGCGCGAAGAGGCCATGCAGGCGGCCTTTGCCGAGTTCAAAAAGCTGCCTGTGGTTAAAGAAGTCCACAATTTTGTGCGCGTAGAGGCCTAGATGTCTAAAAACGGGCTGCTGTTCAAGTATAGGGATTTTCTTCCCATAACGGATAAAACACCCATGTTCTCGCTGGGCGAGGGTGATACGCCGCTGGTGCGCGCTCCCGCGCTGGAGAAAATTGTCGGCTGTGGCGAACTTTACTTTAAGCTGGAAGGGTGCAACCCCACCGGCTCCTTCAAGGACCGCGGCATGATAATGGCCATCGCCAAGGCCGTGGAAGAAGGCAGCAAGGCCGTCATGTGCGCCTCCACCGGCAATACTAGCGCCTCCGCGGCGGCCTACGCCGCGAGGCAAGGTCTGGAAACCATCATCATCATACCCGAGGGCAAGATCGCACTGGGGAAGCTGGCGCAAGCCATCATGCATGGGGCTAAAATAGTTTCCATCGAGGGCAACTTCGACCAGGCGCTCAATATGGCGCGCGAGCTTACGCAGAAGCACCCGGTGACGCTGGTCAATTCCATCAATCCTTACCGCATCGAGGGACAGAAAACGGGTGCCTTCGAGATTATCGAGACGCTAAACGACGCCCCGGATTACCTCTTCATTCCGGTAGGGAATGCCGGCAACATAACCGCTTACTGGAAGGGTTTTGTTGAGTACCATAAGCTCGGCAAATCAACCAGGAGACCGAAGATGATGGGCTTCCAGGCTGCCGGGGCCGCGCCTATCGTGCTGGGGCACCCGGTCGAAAAGCCGGAGACCATCGCCACCGCCATCCGCATCGGCAACCCGGCCAGCTGGCAGAAAGCCACCGCCGCCAGGGATGAATCGGGCGGCTTGATAGACATGGTGACGGATGAAGAGATACTGGCGGCCTACCACCTGCTGGCGGAGAAAGGCGGGCTTTTCGGCGAACCTGCCTCGGCCGCTCCGCTGGCCGGGCTATTAAAACTCAGCAAGCAGGGGTGGGATTTCTCAAAGAGCAAAATTGTTTGCATCGTCACCGGCAACGGGCTGAAAGACCCGGACACAGCCGTCAAGAACGCTCCCAACATCATAAAGCTGCCCGCCGACCTGGCAGTTGTTGAGAAGGCGCTGGGCTGGGGCTAGAAAATCTTCTCTCCCTTACCGGAAAGAAAACAAATATCTCCTCTCCCCTTGGGGGAGAGGAGAGTTATAAGAAGTTTAAAACTCATCCAGGAGCGTCAACATGAACAAAGCAAATACCGAAGGCGTGGGCATCTTCGCCCAGCATTATCCCAGGGTAGCGGCCATTATCACCGCACGGGCCGGCAGCCAGGCCAACGCCATGACCGTCGCCTGGCATACGCCAATATCTTACAACCCGCCCCTTTATACTGTGGCTATCGCCACCAAGCGCTTCACCTACAGCCTGATAGCCGCCAGCCATGAGTTCGGCGTCAATTTCATGCCGGCCGACCAGGCTGAAATAGTGGCCGCCGCCGGGGGCACTCACGGCGCCGAGCTGGATAAATTCAAGGCTTTCCATATCGGCACGGACAAGCCTCTCAAGACGGGTGTCCCTGTACTGCGCACGTCGTACGCCGCCTACGAATGCAAGGTCATCGACGACCGCGTCTACGGCGACCACCGCCTGCTCATTGGCGAAATCGTGGCAGTGCACTGGCTCAAGGAAGTATTCATGGAAGACGGCAGCCTCGACCTGACAAAAGTCAGCCCGACCCTCTATATCGGCAATGAGCACTACGTGAGTACAGAGAGTGGCACCATCCGTACGCTGGAGCGTGAATTCTGCGTCGAACGGCTCAGCGCCAAATAGCCGTCAAGGAGAGAGCACGTGATAGATGAAAAAGCCGTCCGTCAGGCAGTGGAGAAAATCATCGAAGCCATCGGTGAAGACCCCAAACGCGAGGGGTTAACCGACACTCCGCGCCGCGTAGCCGAGATGTACGGAGAGCTTTTCTCCGGCATGTGCCAGGACCCCAGAGAGGAACTCAAGGTCGGTTACGAGCTGGGTCACCGCGAGCTGATTATCCTCAAAGACATACCTTTCTATTCCATGTGCGAGCACCACCTGCTGCCATTCTACGGTGTGGTGCACATCGGGTATATCCCCAACACCGAAGGCCGGGTGGTGGGTATCAGCAAGCTGGCTCGGGTAGTAGAATGCCTGTCGCGCCGCCCGCAGATACAGGAGCGCCTGGCCACCCAGATTGCCGACGCCATCAATGACGGTCTCAAGCCTGACGGCGTGGCCGTGGTGATTCAGGCGGAACACCTGTGCATGGTCATGCGCGGCATCAAGAAACCGGGCAGCAGTGTCATTACATCAGCTCTGCGAGGGGTTTTCCGCAAGCGCGCCGCCGCCAGAGCAGAGTTCTTCTCGCTCATACAGGGGAAATAATCCTGATCTATCATTCTGAGCAAAGCGAAGAATCTGGCACGCAAATACCCAAAACATTGGGTTACATTCCTGCCAGACCCTTCGTCTGCCTGCGGCGAACTCAGGGTGAGAGGATTATTTTCCCATAACTTGCACAACGATCTTACGCCTGCGCGGCCTTTCGTCGAAATCCACCAGCACCACCTGCTGCCATGTCCCCAGAACCAGTTTGCCGCCATTGAACGGGATGACCAGCGAAGCTCCAAGCAGTGAAGCCCGCACGTGGGCGTAGCCGTTGGCATCCCCCCAGGTGTTGTCGTGGTGGTATGGCACGCCTTCCGGCGCGAGCTTCTGCCACATCTCGTTGAAATCGGCGACCAGGTTGGGCTCGAACTCGATAGTGGTAATAGCTGCCGTGGAGCCGATAACGAAGACTGTAACAATTCCATCCTTGAGCTTGGATTGCGTGACGATTTCTGCCACTCGCGCGGTGAGGTCAAGAATGTCGCCGTGGCCTTTGGACTGAAGTTCAAGGGTTTCGGTTTTTATCATCATTGCCCTCGTGGTGGCGACCGGCCGGTCGCCGCTACGTACTTGGCGGTTTAAATCCCCGCCATCTCCTCCCACACCACCTCATCCAGGTTGAACACCGGGCCGTCGTGGCAAACCTGCTTGAGACCGGAACATGTCTTGACTGTACAGCCGTAACACACGCCCAGCCCGCAGGCCATGCGCGTCTCCAGGGATACCTGGACATTCTTGCCTTTGAGGTTCTGCTGCTTGACCAGCGCCCGGTACATGAGCAGCGGCCCGCACACGAATATCTGGTCCACCGAATCGAGGAAATCGGGCACGCATTCCGTTACCAGGCCGTGCCTCCCGCAGCTGCCGTCGTCAGTGAATTCCACCAGCCTGATGCCTTTGGGCAGCAGTTCCTTGCTGTAGCGTTGGTCATTCGCCGTGCCGTAAGCCAGGTTAACGCGCACGCCTTTTTGAGTGGCCCGTTCAGCCAGAAAGATGAGCGGGGCCAGGCCTATACCGCCCGCCGTCAGCAGTATCTCGCGCGACGAGGGCATAAGGGTGAAGCCGTTACCCAGTGGGCCGAGCACGTCTAGTCTGTCGCCCGGTTTGGCGCGAGAGAGCCAGTCGGTGCCTTTTCCGATTACCGCAAAGAGAAAGGCAACCTGTTTTTTATCCTCGCTGACGCAGTGGATGC
>QZJY01000023.1 GCA_003597995.1 Dehalococcoidia bacterium | reverse complement strand
TCCGTGTATTTCTTGCGTTGCATGTAGAGTCCTCCTGTTCGCTATATTCTAGCGGAGAACCCTAAGATGCTGTTGGCTTTATTTACGGGGGGAACGTCACCGTACTCCCGTTTTTCCTCATAAAGTTTAATGAAGACAAGTAGAATAACATTCTTGATTGCATCTGTTGAGAGAGCGATTCTGTAGTCGCGTAAGTCTTGCTCTAACTTAGTAAGACCTGAGATAAGCTCTTCAATCGTTTTTTGATGCTTGGCTTGTTCTTTCGATTCAATTAAATACTTAAGTGTTTCGTCTGTAGAGAAGAGTGAGTCATAAAGTACTTTAAGGACGCGTTCATCGTCTACAAATAAAAGGTAATTAGAAAACAAGCCTATTATTTGCTCTTTGGTATATTCATCTTTGGTACTGTGGATAAGTTTATCAAGGAACAATTGGAAAGTAGAAAAGGCAAAAGGCATCATCTTAAGGTCAGCTTCGGCTTTATTGGTCACATTAAATTCCCGAATAGCGTTAACCATTCGATAGTGAGTCTCAGGCGATACGTACCAAACGAAGCATTTCCTACCAGGATGGCTAGCCTTAGATTTTTCTAGGTGGTCTTTGATTGCCAAATACTCTCGGTCAGCGCTAGACTTTGTTGTTTTTGTGACCTCGACATTGACTTGATAGTGGTCATCCCAAAACTCAATATCGGGGAAGCCTCCGGGCGCGCAATTAGTTGGGGTTCCATTGTGTTTTACAGTGAAGCCCCTCTTTTTAAGGGCTTTGGTCAGTTCGGTGGTTAGCGTTTGCTCTAGCTCGGTCTTTGCGTCAAGCTGGTTAAGTTCCATCAGCCACCTCTCGTTTTCGACTGCCTTTTTCATATCGCTTTTGCTTTGGTATACGCTTCCGCTTTTTTAACCTTTCAAGCGTTTCTAATACAGCCTTTTCGTTGGCCGGTTCACGTTCCCCCGCTTTCCATTTCTCAAGCGTATTAACTGTCAGATTCAGCTCTCCGGCTAAAGCTGCAAGCGTCCATTTTTTCCCACGCTCGTTTTTGGTTTGAAGTTCATCAAGCATAGCCTGAATAGGCGTTTTACCACTCGTGTTCATGGTTAACTAAACAATACCATAAATTTTCTGGAATTGTCAATATAAAATCGAAATTATTTATCTTATAGAAGCCATATCCTATTGACAACCCATACTATGTATGGTATTATAGGCATAATTTGAATTAGATATATGGAGTTTGAGATGGACGCAAGACAAGAAAGAGGATTACAAATAGCAGAACAGAGTACTATAGTGAAGACACCCGTTGGCTGGAAAGTACCCTCCCAGTCGGGCAAAGGCTCTTATATCGTTACTTTGGGCAGTGAGCCATTTTGCACATGCCCTGATTTTGAAAGCCGCCACTTGCCTTGTAAACACATTCACGCTGTAGAATTCATATTACAGCGCGAGCAAAGGCCGGACGGCACAACCATAGTCACTGAGACCATTAAGGTAACATACGGTCAAGATTGGCCTGTTTATAATGCCGCACAGATGCACGAACAAGAATATTTCGCCAATCTACTTCGTGATTTATGTGATGGGATTCCGCAACCCACACAGACTTTCGGACGCCCTCGCCTGCCACTGTCTGACGTAGTGTTCGGGCTTGTATCCAGAAGTTATGCGTCTACTTCTGGCCGGAGATTCACTTCTGAACTCAAAGACGCTCAGTCTAAAGGGCTGCTATCCAAAGCTGCCCACTATAACAGCGCATTCCGTTACCTTGAAAACCCTGAATTAACACCGCTGTTAAAAACCCTGATTGAGCAGAGTGCTTGCCCACTCAAAGCCGTTGAAACCGATTTTGCGGTGGATTCTTCCGGCTTCGCAACCACGACTTACGATAGATGGTTTGACCATAAATACGGCAAGATGAAAAGTGAAGCAAGGTGGGTAAAAGCTCATTTGATGTGTGGTGTTAAAACACATACAGTTACTAGCGTAGAAGTTACCCCGACTGAGACTGCCGATGCGCCGCAACTTCCCCAACTGGTAAATACTACCGCTCAGACGTTCCAAATCAATGAGGTATCGGCTGACAAGGCTTATTCCAGCAGGAAGAATCTGCAAACTGTCAATGCCACTGGTGGGGTCCCCTACATTCCCTTCAAAAGTTATTCCAAGGGTAGTCAGGGTAACAAGCCCTTTGATGGTCTATGGAATCACATGTGGCATTACTATAGCTTCAATAAAAGTGTCTTTTTACAGCATTACCATAAGCGGTCTAACGTGGAGACTACGTTCTCCATGATAAAAGGCAAATTCGGCGACTCAGTAAGGGCTAAGTCACCAACCGCTCAGGTTAATGAGGTTCTCTGCAAGGTTTTGTGTCATAATATCTGTGTCCTGATTCAATCAATCTTTGAATTGGGGCTTGAGCCAATGTTCTGGACTTCTGAGGCAAAAATAGCAGTTGCCCCTAAAGTCCTACAGAATATCGGCTTTTGAGGCAAAGCCCCCTCGACGGGAGAGGCATAGGCCTGCACTGAGTCCGCCTAAGGCGGACGAATGTGTGATGGTGAAAGCTAGGAATATGCAGTCTGGTAACGCACCTGAATGGGGTTCAGGTAGTCGGGTATTTGCCATTTGTAGGGGCGAGGCATGCCTCGCCCGGTGTCCCCTCCCAAATGTCATTCCCGCGAAAGCGGGAATCCATGCTCATGCGCTTTCTGGATTGTCGGGTCGAGCTCGACAATGATAAAGTAAGATATTGTAATATAATAGCCTCAAAACATTAAAATTCTCCTCGCCCCTTGGGGGAGAGGACACAGGTGAGGGGTATTTTCCTTACCTTTCACCCTCACTCTTATCTCTCCCCTCAAGGGAGAGAGGATGTAAGAACCCCTACAACAACGCGGTGGAGACCAATAAAAAAGGGCCCCGATGAAATCGGAGCCCCTGTAATTAATGGTGGAGACGGGGGAGAGTCGAACTCCCCGTCCAATAGAAGCGACCCAGAATCTACTACAGGATTATTCAGCTCTTTAATCTTGCGCAAAAAGCCTCAACTGAACGAGTCTTCCCGCGCCAGCCGATTAGTCTTTCGTCGCCCTTATCGGCATGCGGGCGGCGGCACCCCGACTTTGCGTCACCCAGACCCTAACCCGCCGGGGTGGGGTCAGGCTGGATGGGCTAGCTTATTTAGCCAGCCAGAACCAATTCAGGTTCGGCAGTTGTTTTTTGCCACCTGTTTAATGAGGGTGATGGCACCTCAGCCTGCAATTCTGTAGCACGCTTCCACTGTCGAGACCACGCGTCCCCGTACAGCCTAAATCCAAAGCACCAAATTCTAAATAAATTCAAATTCCAAATTTGAAAACTTGGATTTTGCTAGTTTGTGCTTATTTTGGATTTAGATATTAGGATTTAGTATTTCCCTCTATTTTGGCTCAATGCCTTTTTAAGGTGCGTTCTATCTCGCGGTCGGACTCGCGGCGCATGATGGTCTCGCGCTTGTCGTAGAGCTTCTTGCCGCGCCCCAGACCGATTTCAAGCTTGGCCGTGCGTTCCTTGATGTACATTCGCAGCGGAATGAGCGTCAGGCCCTTTTCCGCCAGCTTGCCCAGCAATATGCGTATCTCCTTGCGGTGCATGAGCAGCTTGCGTGCGCGGGTGGGTTCATGGCTCATGTAGCTGGCGGCTTCGTAGCGCGCGATATGTGCGCCCACCAGCCAGAGCTCGCCGCCGTCCGCTTTGACGTAAGCCTCGCCCAGACTCACACGGTTGTCGCGCACCGACTTAATCTCCGAACCGAGCAAGGCTATACCAGCCTCGAAAGTCTCGAGGATGTTATAGTCGTGGTGAGCCTTGCGGTTAGTGGCGACAACCTTTATAATCATCTCTAATTATAGCATATTTATACCACAGACCGGTCAGGAAGTCAGCATTTTGGACCAAGCGATAGAAACCTCCAGAGCCGTGTTATCCCTGGAATATGCCATTCTGGTTTTCGCGGCAGTGCTGGGTGTCATCCAGATGGCGGCGGCCAATGCAGGCCTGAGGGGGCTGCTGTTCGCGCCGGGTACCGTGCGCATCCGCTTCTTCCCGTCGGAACGCCGCTGGACACTCGAATATCTCCACTTCAGCTATCTTTTCGCCGCCGTAACGGTGCTGCCCGCGCTGGGCTATTTCTTTGTGTGGAACCAGTATAACGAAATCGGCATCATCCAGGGTGTCGAGCAGTCCGGTCTTTTCGTGTTGAGCACAGCCGTCGGCGGCATATTCAGCCTGGTTGCCTCCTCCCTCATCAACCAGTGGCGATTGCAACACAACCGGACGGAGGCTAAAGGGCTGGAAGCCCTCAAGGACATCACCTGGTTCCAGGCCATATGGCGGCGCTGGGTGAGGAGAAGCCGGTGAGTTTCGATGAGACGCTCTTCCGCTGGATAAATGGGCTCGGCGGCCACGTGGCTGTCATAGACCGGCTTTTCAGCGGTTTGGGCGACGATTATTTCATGATAGTCGCCATGTGCCTGGTGCTGGTGGGCCTGTGGTTCGGTACGCGTAGCCCCGAAGAAAGAGAGCGCAACCAGGTGGTGGTACTGAAGGCCATGGTTAGCCTGGGCATCGCCAGCGGCCTGGTAACCTGGGCCAATGTCATTTTCGTGGGCGACGATAAATATCCTGGCACCCTCATCCACGAGATATTCAACCGACCCCGCCCCTTCGACCCTTCCAGCGGGCTGGACGTCAACCTGCTGTTTTACAGGCCTACCGACCCGTCGTTTCCTTCCAACCTGGCGGCGGTGGTTTTCGGGCTGGCGCTGGCGGTATGGCTGATGAATAAAAAGACAGGCACCTGGCTGCTCATAATGGCTTTCGTTGCCTGTTTCGCGCGCGTTTACGTAGGGATACACTACCCGTCAGATATACTGGGTGGAATCGCCTTCGGCGTGGTGGGGGTGGCGCTCACTTACTTCCTGTTCTGGGCGCTGGCGCCGTTGGTGCGCCTGATTACACGGATACTCAGAGCGCTGTACCTGGCAGGATAAACACTCGCTGAAGGAAAATTCGAAATCCTAATATCGAAGCACGAAACAAGCACGAATTACCAAAATCCAAATGTTTTAAAAATTAGAGTGTTCGATATTTTTTCGTATTTCGAATTTCGTGCTTCGGATTTTATCCTATCGACCTCAGGTATTCCATGAAGGCTTGTTTGTCATGCTCTGTCCCGCACAGCTCCCCGGCCTCGCTTGCCGCCAGACCCCAGACGCGCGCCAGTCCCAGGCTGCATTCCTTGCGCGAGATGGAGGGACACCAGTCGCGGCAGGCTTTAGGCTTGGCTATATGGATAGAGCAAAGCGCTTCCTTGCCGTGATGAACCAGGAAAATGCAGCCTCCGTTGTCGCGGTGGCGCAGCAGGAATTTACCGGGCATCGGCCAGCGCGGGTCGGTGTAGTCCGCTTTCAATCTCTCGGGGCTGATGCCCAGATATCCGGCGACCTGCTCGATTTCAAACTCGTCCAGCAGCACCTGATAGCGCGTGCAGCACTCGCCGCAACGAAAGCAGGCAGTGGAAAAGGCTGACTCCGGCACGGGACGGGATTCCGGGTCCATGCGCAGATTGTAGCACTTTCAGGTTATACGCTGTAGAATTAAAGCCATGAACGCTGTCCGCTTAATCTCTCGCTGGATTTTCATCGTCTTCATCCCCATACTCCTGCTGTCGGCTACTCTTGCCTGGGCTTTTAACAGCCTGTGGATATACAAGGCTGGTTTTGCCAAGTACGAGGTCGGTCAGGCTCTCGGACTCTCGCCGGCCGAGCTGGATAAATCAGCCCGCGAGCTGATAGCCTATTTCAACAACACTCGTCAAGAGCTTCTGGACATCAATGTCACTTATGACACAGGAGAGACAGCCCCTCTTTTAAACCAGGATGACGTCCTCCACATGAAGGACGTCAAGAAGCTGGTGTGGCTGGACTACCGGCTCTTCGTGGCGGCGGTGGTCTACTCGATTCTCTATATCCTATCCAGTCTGGCCTGGAACAGGCGGCATGGAAGGCGCGACCTGGCGATGGGGGTGGAATGGGGCGGCGGCGCGACGGTGGCGCTGCTGTGTTTCCTGGGTGTATTTGCGGTTACCAGTTTCGACTGGTTTTTTACCACCTTCCACGAGATATTCTTTCCTCAAGGCAACTGGCAGTTCCCGCCGGGCGACCACATGATAACGCTTTTCCCTGACGGATTCTGGTCGGACGTGACGCTGCTGGTAGGGCTGGTGACACTAGGACTGGCGCTGGCGGTGGGAGCCCTGGGGTTAGTCTGGTTAAGGCGAATCAAAAAGATGGAGCGCATCCCGGCTCAATCGTAAAAACGCGGGGCGGGGTTGCCGTTACCGGCAACCCCGCCCATGATAACCTCGCCCTGCTCCGAGAGTTATTTCTGGCCTAACAACAGCTTGATTTCGGAGATGTGTTCCTGTTCCTCTCCGATGACTCCAAAAGGGACAGAGGGGCAATTTCAAAAGAGAACCGGTGTCAGAGCTTGAGGCCGGCACCGGTCCTTAAATATATTCAAAACATGGCATTATCTGCCGCATGTTCGATTCCACAGATAGACATAGCGTTTCTCGGGAGACCAGAAGAGCCATTTCAGATGGAAAAGAGCTCTTTCAAGGTTGCTGTGTTGTATTTTACGCATATATCACCTCCTTGCTTTTCTAATTCAATATATATAACGCAAGAAGGGCAAAAACGTTAGACCCCGCGCGGGCATCTTTTCAGGCCGTCCGGGTCACCTTTAGTATCAGGCGATAATCCCCTTCATGTATTTCTTTTCCCGCCGCCGGGTAAGGCGTCAGGTTAAAAACTAAATGATAGCCCAGGTAATCCTGCCCGGTTTGGTCGCTTGAACCCATCTGGATGAGGTACAAATCGGTAGTGCTTCTGTTGTTAGTAATCTTAAGCAGGCTCACGGCCCGCCCCTCCCAGACTCACACCACCCCCGTAGGGCAGCGGCTGTCCTCGGTAACCCGGACGAACTCGATGTTGAAGTCCTCGCCAGAAATGGAGGCCTGCTGCCCAGGGCTTAACCGGAACTCCTGGCCCAGCCCGACCACCTGTTTTCCCGGCTTGCAGGCAGGGGTGAGCAATAACGCCAAGGCTAAAGCGGCTAGAACGACAAGACAAATTTTCTTCATGATTCTCTCTCTATCCTATCGAGTATTTAACGCAGACCTGTGTCAATGCTGATATTTAAAACCACTGTGGAGCCGGGCTTGATTTCTATGGTTTTAGGTACCTCGGAGCTCCTGTCAATGCCGGCGTGGTTGATGTCCACCACGTATACCCCCGGAGCAAGTTCTACGCGGTAGTTGCCATTATTATCCAGGCTGATAGTCTCAATCAGCTTGCTGTGGTAACGGTCATATACCAGCACCTTGCGAGCGGCATAGACCTCGGGTGGAGTGGGTACCGGCGTGGCCGACTGTACCGGCGTGATAGGGCCGATGCTGACCTTCCCATCGAGTATACCGTTTTGCTTTGACGCCCCGGCACATGCCCCATGAGCATCAACAGGCTCAGAGCTATCAGAAGTAATATTCTGGCTTCATAGCATTTTCACACAGTTATAACGCGAGACGGGTCATTCGGTTAGGTATAGCAAGACCCAGCTCAAACGTCTTGGCGTAGATCGTGATGGCTGATATTTCAGGACAGGTTTTTCTTTATCTTCTCGAACTCTTCGTGCGAAATCTCGCCTTTGGCGTAGCGCTCCTTGGCGATGGAAAGGGCATCGGAACCATGCGGCATGCCCGTCCCCTGGCCGGACATGCGCCGCACCGCCCAGACCACCAGCACGATCACCGCGACCCAGAAAATTGCCATCAGGATTCCCCCGAACCACATCCAGCCTCCCTCCCAGCCGCTCCACCACATCATATCTTTTCCTCCTCTAGTTTGATGAGAACAATGATACAGCACCAGGGATGAAATAGTAATAAAAAATAGCAGGGAAAAGATTAAATAATTATGACAATTGGCGGAGAGGAGATGAGAAAAAGTGGAACTGAGAAATCCTAGCCTGAGCCGCAGGTGCCGCAGGAGGAAGAGCTGCACCCGCCACAGGAGCTCCCGCCGATGGGGGCGGTGTAGCCGGTGTCATCCTTGGCCAGGCAGGAAAAGCGCGAGATGGCGCGCGCGGCTGGCTTACCGCACTTGGGGCAAGCGGCCTTTTCATCCGACTGGCTCATGGGGCGCATCAGTTCGAATTTGGAAGAACATTTGGGGCAGATATATTCGTAAATTGGCATAACTTTCTCTATGTTTATTTTATGCTCTGAGGCATGTTTGAGTCAAACATCGATAGAGACTCAGGGCTTTCCCGGCCACATGTCCGTGCGGCTCTTCGCGTTGACACTGCCAGCCTCCGCCAGTATAATTCTATAGGTGTCGCCGAAGTGGCGGAATGGCAGACGCGCTACGTTCAGGGCGTAGTACTCGAAAGGGTGTGAGAGTTCAAATCTCTCCTTCGGCACCATATCAAGCGCTTGTAGCTCAGTTGGATTAGAGCGCAGCCCTGCGAAGGCTGAGGTCGTGGGTTCGAGCCCCACCAAGCGCGCCATATCTCTACCTGACTCCATGCCTCAAAAACTACATATCAATCCTTTCGGAAATCGTTTTTGTCTGGTATCATTCCATATGAGCGTGATATTTGACTATGCCTGAAAAAATACTGGTTGCACTGAGCGGCGGTGTGGATTCGGCGGTGGCGGCGGCTATCCTCAAAAAGGCCGGACACCAGTTGACCGCTGTAACCATGAAGATATGCGTGCACGAAGAGCCTTCCGGCAGCCCACAGGCGCGCCACGGGTGTTACGGGCTAGGCGAGAGCGAGGATATCGAGGATGCGCGCCGGGTGGCGGCATATCTCGAAATTCCCTTTCACGTACTCGACCTGTGCCGCGAATATGAAAATGAAGTCTTGTCCGAGTTCATCTCCGGTTACGAGCATGGTCGCACTCCCAACCCCTGCGTCTACTGCAACCCGCGCATCAAATTCGGCGCTCTCGTTGAGGCTGCCGAAAAAGCCGAGCTCGAATTCCAGAGGATGGCCACCGGCCATTACGCGCGGACGGAGTATGACACGACCAGCCATCGTTATCTTCTTAAAAGAGGAGCCGACCCCAAAAAAGACCAGTCATATTTCCTGGCGTTTCTCAACCAGCGTCAACTCAGCCGGGCGGTTTTTCCACTGGGAGGCTATACCAAGCCGCAGGTGCGCCAGATAGCTTCGGAAATGGCGTTGCCCGTATCAGACAAGCCGGAGAGCCAGGATTTCGTTTCCGGTGGTTATCAGAGCCTGTTGCCCGATTCGCCGCCCGGCCCGGTAATCGACAAATCCGGCCGGAAACTCGGGACGCACTCAGGCATCTCGCGCTATACAATCGGCCAGCACAAAGGGCTCGATTTGCCGGGGCGGGAGAAACTTTATGTCGTCAAAATACTGCCGCAGGAAAACACTCTCGTGGTTGGTGGGGAGGAAGACCTTTTACACAAGGAACTAACGGCCACAGGTCTTAACTGGATAGCTGTCGAGGGACTCTCCGGCGCGGCGAGGGTTGAGGCTAAAATACGCTCGGGCGCGCAGGCTGCCCCCGCTCTGTTAGAGCCACTCGGTGTTGATGTGCGGGTCGTGTTTGACGCTCCACAGAAGGGCATTACGCCGGGGCAAGCAGCGGTGTTTTACCAGGGGGATGTGGTGCTGGGGGCGGGGATAATATGCGAAGTGCCGGACTAGGCGTTATTGCCTGACTTTCACCCTCACTGTTATCTCTCCCCTCAAGGGAGAGATGTTTGGGACGGGATTGCCGCGCTCGTTCCTCGCTCGCAATGACACCTTGTGGGATGTAGGGGCGACGCATGCGTCGCCCAATGAGGAAAATCCCTCTTAATCTCCCCATTCGCCAAAGGGAGAGAGGCGATGTTCTCAACCTGCGAGTTTGAATAGCAGAAGAGTTCTATAAACTCAATGCCATCCTTCATGGATTCAGAATAACAACGGGAAGCAGAAGACCGTCAAAGACCCTACTTCGCGGATGCCTCGCTCAATGCCTGTTCCAGGTCTTCCAGCAGGTCATCGATGTTTTCAAGACCTACCGACAGGCGCACCAATCCCTCGGTTATGCCGACCTTCTCGCGCTGCTGTTTGGTCATGGAGGCGTGGCTCTGCGTCACCGGGTGACCCGCCAGAGAGGTAACGCCCCCCAGGGACTCCGCCAGCGTGAATATCTTTATGTTCCGCAGGAATTTGTTGACCGCCTCCCTCCCGCCCTTCATCTCGAAGGAGACCATGCCCCCGAAACCCTTCATTTGTCGCTTGGCGATATCGTGTCCGGGATGGTCCGGCAGTCCGGGATAGTAAACTCGGCTTACCGCCGCATGGCTTTTGAGGAAATGCGCCACGGCGGTGGCATTGGCCTCATGCTGCCTCATCCTGACGGGCAGCGTCTCGATACCGCGCAGCACCAGCCAGCTATCGAAGGGACCCGCGATAGCGCCCAGGGCGTTGTGCAGGAAAGCCACGCGCTGGGTTAGCTCGTCTGTGCCGGTCACGATAGCCCCGCCGATGACATCGCTGTGTCCATTGAGGTACTTGGTGGTGGAGTGCACCACGATGTCTATGCCGAACTCCAGCGGCCTCAGGAAATAGGGCGAAGCGAAGGTGTTGTCCATCACGCTTATCAGGCCGTGTTTCTTGGCTACGGCGGCGGCCATCTCGAGGTCCACGATGTGCAGCAGCGGGTTGGAAGGTGTTTCCAGCCACAGCATGCGCGTGTTGGGTCGTATGGCGCTCTCGACGGTTTCCCGGCTGCTCATCTTGATAAATGTGAACTCCAGCCCGAAATGCGTCATCACGTCCTGGAATAAACGGAAGGTGCCGCCGTAAATGTCCTCCACGGCCACCACATGGTCTCCCGCCTTGAGCAGGTGAATGACGGTGGACTCGGCGGCGAGACCCGAGGCGCAGGCGAAACCGGCCTGGCCGCCTTCGAGTTTGGCCAGGGTGTCTTCCAGCACCTTGCGCGTGGGGTTACCCGAGCGCGAGTAGTCAAAGCCCCTGGTCTTGCCGACATCCTCGAAGGCAAAGGTGGAGGTCTGGTAGATGGGCGCGGAGATGGCGCCATAGGCTTTGTCAGGGCGGTGCCCTGCGTGAATAGCATCGGTTTCAAATCTCATAATAAATCTCCCGCAAATAGATTTTCGGACGCCGCTCGGATTCGTTTAAGTCAGGAGCATAGCATATTATTTCCGGAGACATAGAGTATAGGTATTTGGGAGCGGATTTGAGCAATTCCGTCAATCGATATTCAGGACCTGGGAAATGGGCACGTCCTTTTGCTGGAATAGTTCGAGGATTTCCTGCTTGCGCGACAGCAGAATCTCAACACCCAGGGCGCAACCCAGGCGGAACTCGGGCGGCGGCGCTACCAGTTTGACCTCGATGCCGGCGGCTTTGAGCACTCTTTCTGCCTTGAGGGCTACAGGCACGTCGTGAAAGGTGATTATGCCGTCGCCCTTGAACTTTGGCTTCTGCTGCCTATCCATTATGTTCAGACTTTGCAGGGGGCATCACACGAAGGAGCTTCGCCTTCGGCCTCATCGTCGTGGTCATGCCCGTGGTCATGTTCGGAGGATGATAAGGGAGGCAGTCCTTTCTTTTTGCGGTAGTCATCAATAGCCTGGTGCAGGGCGTCCGCGCCGAGGTTGGAGCAGTGAAACTTGACCTTGGGCAGCCCTCCGAGCTCGTCAGCCACCGACTGCGGCGTTATGAGCATGGCTTCTTCCAGCGTTTTCCCGATGGCCATCTCGCTGGTCATGCTGGAGACGGCAATAGCGGCTCCGCAGCCGAAAGTCTTGAACTTAACGTCTGTCAGGCGGTTATTCTCGACCTTGATATAGAAGGTCATCATGTCGCCGCATACGGGGTTGCCCATTTCGCCTATCCCGTCGGCGTCGGCTATTTCGCCCACGTTGCGCGGGTGCATGAAATGGTCCATCACCTTGTCTGAATAAATCGGCATCTAAGAAACTCCTTTAATGAATTTAGCATATAGCGGGGACATCTGCCTCAGATTGTTTACGATTCCAGTCAAAGTCTCCAGCACGTAATCGACATCTTTAACGGTGTTGTTTACACCCAGAGAAAAGACTACCGAGCCCTGGGCCAGCGCCTGTTCCATGCCTGTCGCCAGCAGCACGTGCGAGGTTTTTAACGCCCTGGAGGTGCAGGCGGATACGCTGGAAACGGCCACGCCGCTGGCATCCAGCCACAGCAGCATAGATTCGCCCTCGATGAATTCTATACAGAAACTGGCATGTCCCGGAAGCCTGAGGGTCGGATGCCCGGTTGCTACCACGCGCTCTATGCGGGCGGGAATCCCGGCGAGCAGGCGGTCGCGTAAAGCGGTCAGTTGCGACATCCTCTCTGACATCCTGGCGGCTGCCAGCTCTGCCGCTTTTCCCATGCCGATGATTCCGGCCACATTTTCGCTGCCGGCGCGGCGGTTATCTTCCTGGAAGCCTCCGTCCAGGATAGGTGTGGCTCTTACCCCGCGGCGCAGCCACAGAGCGGCAGCCCCCGCCGGGCCATAAAACTGGTTGGCAGACAGGCTCAGGGCATCCACACCCAACTTGCTGACGTTGACCGGAATATTTCCCGCCGAAGC
The DNA here is from genome assembly GCA_003597995.1 of Dehalococcoidia bacterium. Lineage (NCBI taxonomy): Bacteria > Bacillati > Chloroflexota > Dehalococcoidia > Dehalococcoidia bacterium. The sequence continues at coordinate 8,642 of QZJY01000023.1, read as the reverse complement.
CACGGCGTCGGTGTGAAACACAACGCCTTTTTCACGGGTGAAAGCGGCGATTTCGGCTAGCGGTTCGATGGTGCCGATTTCGTTGTTGGCCTGCATCACCGACACCAGCACCGTGTCCGCTCTCAAGCGGCGTTTTACCTCATCCGGGTCCACCAGCCCGTGCCTGTCCACCGGGATAAGCTCCAGCTCGAAGCCGTATTTTTTGAGCGCTCTGGCCGGGTTGAGCACGGACGCATGTTCAATGGCAGAACATAGAATGTGCTTGCCCTTTTTCTCGTTTGCCAGCGCCAGCCCTTTTATTGCGAGATTATTGGCCTCGGTGCCGCTGCTGGTAAAAATGATTTCCGAAGGTAACGCTCCGATTAAGGCGGCCACCTGTGACCTGGCCGCCTCCACGCAGTCGCGGGCGGCCTGCCCCCAGCTATGCAACGAGGACGCATTGCCGTAGCGCTCGGCGACGAACGGGAGCATCGCTTGAACTACCTCAGGCAGCACGGGATTGGCGGAAATATGGTCCAGATATACTTTAGGCATACGAAAGTCCTGTCTAAGCATTCTTATGGCGTTCGCGGTAATCCTTTAACGCCGCCTGTATCAGCTCGCGGCCCAGCCTGGCGCAGTGCGACTTGGAAGCCGGCAGGCCGCCCAGCGCCCGGTCCACATCCTCGTTGGTGATGCCGGCTATCTCGTCCAGACTTTTACCCTTTATCATCTCGGTAACGACAGAGCCGGCGGCGATGGTGGCCCCGCAGCCGAAAGCTTTGGATTTGGCGTCAATGATGATGCCACTTTCAATCCTCAGATAAAGCTCGGCGTCGATGCCCCAAGCCGGTTCCCCGACATAGCCCACGGCGTCGGGGTTTTTGATAACCCCCACGTTACGCGGGTTTTTGAAGTGGTCGATTACCTTTTCGTTGTAAAATCCGGCCAAGACCTTCTCCTATTTCCCTGCTTTCATCAAGGGAGACATAGACCGCAGTCTGGCCACTATCTGAGGCATTATTCCCAGAACGCGCTCGATATCCGCCTCTGTGGTCCACTTACCCAGTGTTAAGCGCAGCGAGCAGTGCGCTTTTTCGGGCGGGACGCCCATGGCCGTCAGCACATGCGAGGGCTCCTGGCTGGTGGAGCTGCAAGCCGACCCTGTGGAGACGCAGATATCCTCGAGGTCGAGGTTGAGCAGCATGGACTCGCCTTCCACATAGTCAATGCTGACATTCACATTATTGGGCAGCCTCTGCGTGGGATGGCCGTTCAGATGGACTAGCTCTATATTATCGAGCAATCCCTTTATCAGCCTGTCCCGCAGAAGCGTCTGGCGCCTCATTTCATCGCCAAGGTCGTTCATGGCCAGCTCTACCGCCTTGGATAGGCCTACGATGCCGGCAACGTTCTCTGTGCCGGCGCGCCTCCCCTTTTCTTGAGACCCGCCGTGCAGATATGAAGCGATGCGGGTTCCCCTGCGGGCGTACAGCAGCCCCACGCCCTTGGGACCGTAGAGCTTGTGCGCCGAGAGCGAAAGCAGGTCCACGCCCAGCCGGTTGACATCCACGGGTATGTGTCCCACGGTCTGTACCGCATCGGTGTGCATATACACACCTGCTTCTTTGGCGATTCTACCGATCTCCTCTATAGGCTGGATACTGCCCACCTCGTTGTTGGCGTGCATGACCGAAATAAGCAAGGTTTTGGGAGTAATGGCTTTCTTTATATCATCCGGATTCACAATCCCGTTGTGGTCGACAGGGACAATGGTTATGTCGAAACCGTTGTTACCCAGAAAATGGCAGGTTTCGAGGATGGCGTGGTGCTCGATGGCGGTTGTTATAATATGGTGGCCTTTTTCTTTGTTGGCCCAGGCCACGCCTGCCAGGGCGGTGTTGTCGGCTTCGGTTCCTCCGCTGGTGAAGATAATTTCGTCGGAATGCGCGCCGATGGCTCGTGCGATTTTCTCTCTGGCCTCATCCAGCACGACCTTGTTCTCCTGACCGTAGGAGTAAAGACTGGAGGGATTGCCGAACGACTCCGTAAAATAGGGCAACATGGCCTTCACCACCTCCGGGTCGGCGGGGGTGGTGGCCGCATAATCAAGATAGATTCTTTTCATACTTCGACTCTCCAAAGTGCGTAATGCTTAGAACGCGGCTCAGTTATGATGCCGTAGAGGTTGCCGTCTCCTGCCTGTTTTTGCGTCTCCTGATATCGATGATTTCGGCCATGATGCTGACGGCAATTTCCTCCGGCGTTTCTGTCGCTATGGGCAGGCCTATGGGCGAATGAATGCGGTCGAGTGCGGCTTGAGTTACGCCTTCCGCTTTCAGATTGGAAAACACCGTTTTGGTCTTCTTTCGGCTACCAATCATGCCGATATAGCCGGCGGGCGTGTTGACCGCCTGCGCCAGCACCCGTTGGTCTTCCAGGTGTCCGCGGCAGGCGATTACCAGGTAGGAGACCTTGTTCAAGTTCAACCTGGGCACCATATCCGCCGGGTCTTCGACAAAGAACTCATCCGCCTCTGGGAATCTGGCGGCGCAGGCGTAAGCCGGCCGGTCGTCTATGACGGACACGCGGAAGCCGGTCATCTTGGCTATCTTGGAAACGGCGAAACCTATGTGCCCGGCTCCGAAAATATAAACAGTAGGCTGCGGCGTGATGGGCTCTACAAAAACCAGGCTCGCAACAGTCTGGTCGGTCTTCTGTAGCTCAAGCAGCTTGGAGGTGCCGCCAATCAATATCTCAGCAGCGGCGCTCTGTACTTCTGTGTCCAGGAACGAATCGCCGAGCGAACCCAGGGTCGAGCCGTCTTCACGAACTAATATCCTGGAGGTTTCGGACCATGGCGTCCGCTTTTCGTCGCTGACGAGTGTGGCGAGTACCGAAGCGCTGCCTGCATCCTTCAGGCGGACGATTTCCTCGAAGACGTTAAAAGCCGGTTTCGGCCCGATTACGTCCACGAATACCTTCATGATGCCGCCGCAGATGAGCCCTTCGGGTGTATCGGTGCGTCCAGTGAGGTCGTAGTCCACGATTTTGGGCAGTCCCGTTTTTAGAGACTTACGGGCTGCTTCCCACACCGTAGCTTCCAAGCATCCGCCGCCGACGGAACCAATGATGGACCCGTCTTGTTTTATCAACATCTGGGCGCCCCCGGCGCGCGGGGTGGAACCCTTGACGCTGACCACCGTGGCCAGGGCCGATGCGTTTCCCTGATGCTGGGCGTTTAAAATTTCTTTATAAATGTCTTCCATAATACATGCGCTCCAGAGTCAAAAGATAGGATACTCTGGCGTACACCAGAGTATCCTCGCATTAAAACCCTTCAATCGGTCAGAGAAATCTCCCTGGCGATTATTTGTTCAGTACAACTACAACACTTAAACATACACATTTATAGCTATCCGTCTGAGATAAGTCTGTTATGTCGTCGGTATGGCGTTAGCCTGTTTCTGAATTTGCTCTTGGAAAAGCCAGGTCGAAAGGTATCTCTCGCCGGTGTCGGGCAGGATGGCCACTATCAGTTTGCCCTTGTTTTCCGGCCTCCGGGCCAGTTCAAGAGCCGCCCAGGTGGCTGCCCCGGAAGAGATGCCCGCCAGTATGCCTTCCTCGCTCGCCAGTTTTCTGGCGGTTGTGCCGGCGTCTTCGTTGGCGACTTTAATTATTTCGTCGACCAGGTCAAGTTTCAAAACCGCCGGAATAAACCCGGCTCCGATACCCTGGATCTTGTGCGGGCCCATCTTGCCGCCCGAAAGGACCGGTGATGCCGCCGGTTCTACAGCCACGGCCTTGAAGCCGGGCTTTCTCTTCTTGAGGACTTCGGCAACACCCGTGATGGTGCCGCCTGTTCCTACGCCGGCCACTACAATGTCTACTTTCCCTTCGGTATCGCGCCAGATTTCCTCGGCAGTGGTAAGCTGGTGAATCTCGGGGTTGGCCAGATTCTTGAACTGTTGCGGCATGAAATAATTGGCATTCTGCGCCACCAGTTGTTCGGCCTTTTTTATAGCTCCCGGCATGCCTTCCGCCCCAGGCGTGAGCACCAGTTGAGCCCCCAGCACAGCCAGCAGCTGGCGTCTTTCCATAGACATGGTATCCGGCATGGTCAGTAGGAGTTTGTGTCCCCTGGCGGCGCATACAAAGGCCAGCGAAATGCCAGTATTGCCGGAGGTCGGTTCCACAACGACTGTGTCCTTATTTATCAAACCCTGCTCTTCGGCGGTTACTATCATGGACACGCCGATGCGGTCTTTCACGCTCGAAAGCGGGTTGAACGATTCCAGTTTGACCACTACGTCCGCCACCGCTCCCTGAGTGATGTGGTTGAGCCTGACCAGCGGCGTATTGCCGATTATCTCGGTGGAATCTCTGGCAATGCCGCGCGTCAAGCGGGGTATATCTATGGTTTTGAAGTGCAGATAATCTATGTTACCGGATGAAGATCTGGCGTTCATATTATCATTATCTCCTTCTCTATATTTCGTAGTTTTCGCTCTGCGGCTGGTTTTCCTTAACCTCTTGGCGTTTTACCAGATCTTCAAGCGTGGTGGACTCCAGTACGCCATGTATAGCCTGCTTCATTTCGTCCCAGACATCGCGCGTAGCGCATGTCCGGGAGCGCGTACAGGTTCCAGGATTACTGACACATTCGACAGGCGTAATGTCCCCTTCCAGAAGCTGCATCGCCTCGCTGAGTTTGATTTCAGCGGGAGGACGGGCTAACCATACCCCTCCCTTGAAACCACGGGTAGTCTTGACCAGCCCCGCCCCCACCAACGGCCCGATGAGGTGCTCTAAATAGCGTAGCGAGATCTGCTGTCTTTCCGCTATGTCCTTCAGCAGTAATGGGCCCTCGCCGAAATGGCGCGCCATTTCCAGCAGCGCCCTGGTGCCGTATTGGCCTTTGGTAGAAAGTTTCATGCTCCCGCTCCAGTATTGTTGACTAAATAGATAATCAATGTCGATAATAACATGCAACAATTGCCTTGTCAAGCCCAGGTTAAGCCGCATGGTACGTTTCTCGAAGCTTGACAGAGGCTCAATGTTATGATATTCTGGCTGCTATTGTTGACTGAACAGATAATATTAATAGACTAATAAAAGGAGGGCTCTCGAATGCACCAGGATACGATTGCCATTCACGCGGGACAGGAAAGCCCCGATCCGACCACCGGGGCGCGGGCTGTGCCCATCTACCTGACCACTTCTTATGTCTTTAAGAGTACCGAGCATGCCGCCAACCTCTTCGGGTTGAGGGAGCTGGGTAACATTTACACCCGCCTGATGAATCCCACCACCGATGTGTTCGAGCGCCGCATCGCCGCTATCGAGGGCGGCGTCGGAGCACTGGCGACGGCTTCCGGCCAGGCAGCAGAGACCGTCGCTCTGCTCAACATCACTCAACCGGGCGACAACATCGTATCGGCTAACAACCTTTACGGAGGCACTTACGAACTCTTCCATTACACTTTCCCCAAACTGAGCCGTACTGTAAAATTCGTTCCTTCGGACAAGCCGGAGGAGTTCAAAAAGGCCATCGACAGCCGCACGCGCGCCATTTACGCCGAGACTATCGGCAATCCCAAGCTGGACGTGCCCGACTTCGAAGCGCTGGCTAAAGTAGCGCACGATGCCGGCATTCCCCTGGTGGTCGATAACACGGTCGGCGTCGGCATCGTCAGGCCGATAGACTACGGTGTGGATATCGTCGTCCTCTCGGCCACCAAATACGTCAGCGGTCACGGCACCGTTCTCGGCGGAGCCATTATCGATTCGGGCAAATTTGACTGGAATAACGGCAAGTTTCCCGAATTCACCGAACCCGACCCCAGCTATCACGGCCTGAAGTACTGGGACGCCTTCGGGAACTTTCCGGGCATGGGAAACGTAGCTTTCATATTCAAAGCCAGGGTGCAGTGGGCCAGGGATGTGGGCGCCGCCATAAGCCCGTTCAACTCTTTCCAGCTCCTGCAGGGACTGGAGACGCTGCCGCTGCGCCAGCAAAAACACTCTTCCAATGCCCTCCTACTGGCCGAGTATCTGAGTAAGCACTCGGCGGTGGCCTGGGTCAACTATCCCGGCCTCAAGAACAACCCCAACCGCAGGATGGCCGAGAAGTATCTGAAAGGGACTTACGGAGGTCTGCTCGGCTTTGGCATCAGGGGTGGGCTGGAGGCAGGCAAGAAGTTCATCAACTCGGTGAAGCTGTTATCGCACCTGGCCAACATCGGCGACACCAAGAGCCTGGTCATCCACCCGGCTTCCACCACCCACCAGCAGCTGACGCCGAAAGAGCAGGAAGAAACCGGAGTGACCGCAGACTACATTCGCATATCCGTGGGGCTGGAAGATATCGAGGATATTAAGGCAGATATTGACCAGGCGCTCAAACAAGCTGTAAAGTAATATAGTTTAAGTTCATCCGTTTTAGCCAGATAGCCGTCCTGAACTTATTCGGACGGCTATCTCGTTGGGAGTATAAATTATGGGTAGCGAAGCAAGCGGCGGCAGCGCCGGCCTGGTGGAGACGCAATATTATACCTTCGCCCTGCCTCCGCATGAACTGACACTGGAGAGCGGTGAAAAGCTGGGACCGGTCACACTGGCCTACGAGATCTACGGCAGCCTGAATTCGGACAAATCCAATGCTGTACTCCTCCTCCACGCTTTATCGGGAGATGCTCACGTGGCTGGCCTGCATGAGGGAGAAACGGACCCCGGCTGGTGGGACGACATGGTCGGTCCCGGGAAAGCCTTCGATACGGACAAATACTTCGTTATCTGTTCCAATGTTATCGGAGGTTGCAAGGGCTCTACTGGACCTTCCTCCATTAACCCGAAGACGGGTAGTCCCTACGGTCTGGGTTTTCCCCTCATCACGCTTAAAGATATGGTGCGGGCGCAAAAACACCTGTTAGACCATCTTGGAATCGCCAGACTGCTCTGCGCGGCCGGTGGTTCCATGGGGGGCATGCAGGTGCTGGAATGGATGGTTTCCTATCCCCAGATGGTGCGCAGCGCCATTCCCATTGCCACGGCCATGAAAAGTACGCCCCAGCAGATAGCTTTCAATGAAGTGGGACGCCAGGCGATTATGGCTGACCCCAACTGGAAAGCGGGCAATTACTATGAGGGTACTCTCCCCTCCAGCGGTCTGGCGGTAGCCCGGATGGTGGGGCACATCACTTACATGAGCGACGAGTCGATGAAACAGAAATTCGGCCGGCGTCTGAAAAACGACAGGCAGCCGTTCAAATTCACCGCTGATTTCGAGGTGGAAGGCTACCTGCGGCATCGCGGCAAGAGTTTCGTAAAAAGGTTCGATGCCAATTCTTATCTCTATGTGACCAAGGCCATCGATTACTTCGACATGCTGCACGGCAAGAGCCTTAAAGAGTTGCTCAAAGGCCGTGGTATGGAGGTCCTGGTTATCGCTTTCAAATCCGACTGGCTCTATCCGCCGTATCAGTCTCAGGAAGTAGTAAAGGCCTGCAAGCAGACCGGCCTGCGCGTGACCTACTGCGAGATTGACTCAAGCTACGGCCACGACGCTTTCCTGCTGGAAACCGAAGAAGAGACTCATCTTATTAAACACTTCCTGGAAAAGGTATCAGCAAGCGAGGTGGCGGTATGAAATTCGATGCCGCCAAACTGGAATATGACATCATTACGGAGTGGGTTGCCCCCGGGTCTTCGGTACTCGACCTGGGCTGCGGTGATGGCGAACTTTCCGCCCGTCTGGTGAAAGAGAAAAAGGCCAGTGTTCAGGGTATCGAGATTGACGAGCAGGCCATCTATAAATGCGTGGCCAGGGGCCTCAGTGTTTTACATGGAGACATCGATTCGGGTCTAACCGATTACGCCGATAAATCCTTTGATTATGTCATCCTAAACGAGAGCTTTCAGCAGGTTAAAAAACCCGACCTCGTTTTAACAGAATCTCTGCGCGTGGGCAAAAAAGTCATCGTCAGCTTCCCCAACTTCGTGCATTACACTGCGCGCTGGCAGTTATTTTTTAAAGGCACCGTTCCGGTTACGCCCTCGCTGCCTTATGAGTGGTACAACACACCCAACCTGCACTTCCTCAGCATCAAGGACTTTATCGGGTTCTGCCGCAAGAGAAGCATCAAAATCGAAAAAGCCGGATTTGTAGGAAAAAGCGGCAGAGCCAGGCTGCTGCCCAATCTGACTGCGCTGGTAGGGATATTTCTCATTTCGAATAAGTAAAAATCGCGAGCGGCGGCTCTCCTCAGCACAAAGACCGATAAGTTTTTTACCTGCATGTGCGGTTCTTCTTGCCGATGTGATGAGAGGTCTTTCTATCTGGATTTATCCATCCCTTGCTGAGAAATCAGAGCTTAGTGCGCAAACATCGATGCTTGTATAGCAGAGACTCTTTTAGGGTGTAATAAAGGACGCATGGATAACCGCTAAAGGTCGCCAGGAAGACAGCCAACTTTATATCACTGAGAAATCTGCTCTAACAGGCCAAAAGGTTCGGCTAGAGAATCTCCTTTTACTAATCGCCAGTGTTTTTCACTCTCTTGCTTTGAAAGTGACGCCACCAGAGAAGGAGGGCAGCCAGCGCCAGCAAGACTAAGCCCGGGACACCGAAGACCAGCAGAAAGGTGAAGGGAGTGCCTTTACTC
>QZJY01000022.1 GCA_003597995.1 Dehalococcoidia bacterium | reverse complement strand
GACGAAGGCGGACTCGACGCACTACTACTACGTCTACGTGGTAGGTGCGGGAGACGGGACGGCGACCATAGCGCTGAGTGCGGGTACCGATCTGGCCGGTAACGGCATCACGGCGGCGCCGACCAGCGGGGCCACCTTCACCGTAGACAACACCACTACCGTCCCGCCGCCGACCACTACTGTAACCGGGACAGGGTCCGTTGATGTGAGCGGTAATGTCAACGCAGGTGGTCAATTCATCGGGCCGGTTACACTGAGTTCTGCGGACAACAATATAACCATTAATATACCTGCCGGAATAATCGGAACAACGTCTGCTGGTCAGCCGCTTAGCTTGATAACTGTGACACAGATATCGGGACCACCCGCTCCACCACCGACAGGAGAAAACATCATTTCAGGTTTGTATGAATTCGGGCCTTCCGGCGCTCGCTTCAGCTCACCCATTACGATGACTCTTAGCTATGATCCGACAAAATTAGCCTCGGGAGTCTCCGAGACAAGCCTGGTGATAGCCTACTACAGCGTGTCCGAGGGTCAGTGGATAATTCTTGGAGGTATTGTCGATACCGTTAACCACACTATTACTGTTCAGGTAGACCACTTCACCGCGTTTGCCGTTATCGGACGGTTTATAACTACCACGACCACAACAACGCCGACGACAGGCATTTGGTGGTTGATAGGAAGTATTATCGCGGTGGTTCTTATTATCGTCTTAGTAGTATGGTGGAGAATGAAGCGAAGAAAGCGTAATTAGATGTAGTGGGGGAAGGCAGTGGAATTTAGAATGCCCCCAAGGGAATTCGAATCCCTGTTGACGGCTTGAAAGGCCGCTGTCCTAGGCCACTAGACGATGGGGGCAGGACAACTCCAAAGTATAACAGAGCGCCCCGGCATTGGCAACGACACGAGGCGGAGTTAGCTCTGTTTCGTCTTGACCTTCACGAGAATTAACGCCCCGGCGACCAGGTATGCCGTGCAGGCAAGCAACATCACGCTGTATCCGAGATTGGCCACCCGGTTATTAGCCAAATCCATCACCGGACCGATGAGCCGCGCCAGCGCACCGCCGCCGGCAGTCGCCATGTTGGCCAGCCCCAGATAGCGCGCCTCCTCTCCTTTGACCACCAGGTCGGTGGCCAGCGCCCAGTTGGTGCTGGAGAAGGCCCCCAGCGCAACACCTATGAGGGCGGCCGGCAGTAGCAGCACGTTGACCTCTTTAGGCAGAAACAATATCAGGAGAACGGCCAGCGCTCCCAGTAGCGCCGCTCCGATAGCGATGGGCTTGCGCCCGATGTGGTCGGAAAGCCAGCCTGACGGATAGGCGGCTATCAGCATGCCGGCGACCGAAACTATGAGAAAGCGGAAACTCGCCGCCGCCGGGTCGGCCACACCCACCACGTCTTTGAAAAAATAAAGAGCGAATTGCTGGATGGTGGTGAAAGCCGCGAAAACCAGCAGGCGCGAGACCAGAAACCATACGAAGGGGCGGTGGTGCTTCAGATCGACGCGGAAAACTTCGAAGGCACTGGCCCAGAAAGGCTTCTTCTCCGTGGAGATGTCTGGCGGCTTTTCTTTTATCCAGGCGATGGTGGCGATTGTCGCCAGCGCCAGGACGATACCGATAAGTCCCAGGTTGAGCCACAGCCAGTACCTGCCCTGGCCGTTGCTGTAATGTCCTATCAACACCGAACTGATGCCCGCGAAAGCCACCCCGCCCAGTATCTCCAGCAGGTTTTTTACACCGGAGGCCAACCCCCGTTTTCCCGGCGGCACGAGCTCGGGTATGAAAGCCTGGTACGGCCCCTGGGCGCTATTGGAGGCCACCTGCATCAGGCAGTAACCGGCGAAGAGGACGGCGTAAATCGGGGCTGCTCCAATCACTAAGAGCAGGAGGATTACTGCGCTCATCCCGAAAAGAATGAAAGGACGGCGTCGTCCCCAGGTGAAATGTGAGCGGTCTGAAACGGCGCCGGCGATAGGCTGGGCAAACATGCCGAGAATCAACCCGGTGAAGGTGATGAGCCCCAGATAGGTATTCTTCTGCCCTTCGGGCACGAAATCGAGTATGCGCACGGGCAGGATGAAGCCGTGTAGGCTCTGCCACAACGCGGTTATGGCGAAAACGAGGAGCGTTATTTTGAAATAATCACGCTGGCGAAAGCCGGTTGAACTGGAACTGTTGCTGTTGACACCCATGTTAAGGCTAAAGGATAGCAGAGACATTCCCGTCAAGCAATATGGCAGAACCAGGGTACAGTCGAATACGACATTTGACAAAGGGCGCTGGTAAAATGGTAGGATACATAAAATTACTTGGGAGACTTTATGGCACAGTTAGAAGGGAAAATAGGTCTGATATTCGGGGTTGCCAACAAAAACTCCATCGCCTGGGGAGTGGCTCAGGCATGGCACAGTGAGGGAGCCACACTCGTTTTCACATATCAGGGAGAACGATTCAAGACGAAAGTAGAAGAACTGGTCGAGACGCTGGGCACCAACTCTGTCGTCTTACCTTGCGATGTAACCAGTGATGAAGACATCGCCTCCGTTTTCCAGTTAATGCAGGAAAAATTCGGACGCCTCGACCTCCTGCTGCATGCGGTGGCTTACGCCCCCCGCGAAGCGCTGGACGACGAGTTCGTGAACACCAGCCGTGAGGCTTTCCAAATCGCGCTTGACGTCAGTGCCTATTCTCTGGTGGCGCTGGCACGAGGCGCTGTGCCTCTGATGCAGGATGGCGGCAGCATTGTGGCCTTAAGTTTTTACGGGGCTGAAAAAGTGATGCCGCACTATAACGTCATGGGAGTGGCCAAGGCTGCTCTCGAATCCTCGACTCGATATCTGGCGGCCTGCCTGGGGCCGAAGAAGATACGGGTTAACTGTATCAGCGCAGGGCCTGTCAACACGCTAGCCGGGCGTGGCATCAGCGATTTCCATGCTATGATGGAACATCATGCGGCCCACGCTCCGCTAAAGCGCAACGTGCTGCTGGAGGAAATCGGGGCAACCGCGGCTTTCCTCGCCTCAGACGGGGCGGCAGCTATCACCGGCCAGGTGCTATATGTTGACTGCGGCTACAGCGTTATGGGCGCGTGATGCAGACCGATTTCGAACCTGGACTAAAGAGAGAGGCAATGCCCCCTCTCTTTTTTGTTTGGCGTGTGGAAATCGCTACGGCATTGAAAGACTTTGAGACCTTTTAACCAAGTCTGCGATTCTTTATTTACCCGTAGCCTCTTTTGTTGCGATTATATAGAAGCATATCATAGTTTCTTGGTTTCAAGCGGTTTTGTCAATCTCACAGCTTTGGTGTATAATGACTTGTTAAGTCTAAGGAGGGACATACTTGGCCAATACCAAATCCGCAACAAAAGAAATCCGCGTGGCTGGGGCCAGGCAGGAACGCAATAAGTCCATGCGCAGTCTTACCAAGACCATCGTTCACAAGGCGGAGAGCGCCGTGAGTAAGGGTGAAGAATCCGCCCAGGCGGACGTAAAAGCGGCTGCCAGCTCGCTGGACAAGGCCGCTGGCGCGGGCATCATTCACGCCAATGCTGCCGCCCGCAAAAAGAGCCGGCTGACGAAGAAACTCAACAAAGCCGTTGCCACCAAGAAATAATTACTCTGTTTTTAGATTGTCACTGACTGGGCTGAGAAATCAGTCCAGTTTTTCTTTTTCTAAAGATAATCACAACTATTTAGGGCGTTTTATTTATATACAACAGTTCTCCTCTTGACAATAATACTCCCTTGCGCTTATATTATAGAACAGGCGTTCGTTATGGCGAAGATATTGAAGAAACCGGCGGAAATTTCGACCAGGCAGCAGTGTATGGTCGATTATATCAACGTCTTCTGGCGCGACCACGGATATCCGCCCAGCATCCGCGACATAGTTGCCGGTTGTAGTCTTAGCTCCACCTCGGTGGCCGACTACAACCTTAAAATCCTGGAGAAGAAGGGATATATCCGCCGCCATCGTGAGGTCTCGCGCGGTATCGAATTACCCAAGTCCATGTCCGGCAAACGTCGCCAGGCCGTGCCTGTCATAGGCACCATCGCCGCCGGTATCCCTATCCCCGTACCTGACAACGATAGTTGGGATACCGCGTCCGGCGCAGAAACAGTTGACGCGCCGGATTACCTGGTCAGAGGGCAGGAAAATGTCTATGCCCTGCGCGTTAAAGGCAACTCGATGGTTGATGCTCTCATCAACGACGGCGACATCGTCTTGATGCGTTATGTCAATACGGTGGATAACGGCGACATGGCAGCCGTCTGGCTGAAGGCCGAAAAAGAGGCCACCCTCAAAAAGTTCTATGCCGAAGGGGCGCGCGTGCGCCTGCAACCCGCGAACTCCACCATGAAGCCCATTTTAGTCCCGGCCTCCAACGTGGAAATCCAGGGACGCGTCATCGGCGTTCTCCGCCGGGTAGGCTGACGTGTACCTGCCGGAGTTTCAGGCCGCGGGCCGGGCGCTGGCGGACAACGGCCTTGTCAGCGGCGCCAGCGGCAATCTGAGCATCCGCCTTAAAGACCGCCTTATTATTACCAGGCATGACAGCATCCTCTCAGCTTTGACCTCCGACGACCTTATCGAAACCGGCATCCGCACGGACGATACCGCCACACCGTTAGCGTCCTGGGAACTGCCCGTACACCGGGCTATCTATATCGGGACGTCTGCCTGCGCCATTGTTCATGCCCACCCGCCCTGCGCCGTCACGCTGTCGCTGGCTGATAAAAAGCTAGAATTGCAGGGTAAGGTTGCCATCGTCGGTATGAGTAATGAGATTGTTGCGGGCGTTCTGGCTGCAGAAATCGCAAGGGAACTTAAGAACTGTCCGCTGGTGATGGTAAAGGGGCACGGCAGCTTTGCCGTAGGGAAGACTCTAGCAGAAGCCTACAGGGTTACACTCAAGTTCGAGGAAGAGTGCAGGCGGACTTGCCTTGAGCGCTCTCTGACAGTTAAACAAGTTAACGAATAAATCCGAAATTCGAATATCGAAGCACGAAACAAATTCGAATTAGCAAAATTCCAATGTTTTAAACATTAGGGTTTTGGTCATTGTTTCGTATTTCGGCTTTAGTGCTTCGTGCTTGAATTTACGGATAGACGGCTGCCGCCTCCAGCCCCATCGTTTCTGGCAGTCCAAGCATGATATTCATGTTCTGGACGGCCTGCCCCGCCGCTCCCTTGACCAGGTTATCGATGGCGCTGATGACTATTACGCGCCCGCTCCTCACGTCTATGGTCGGATGAATGAGGCACATATTGGAGCCCCAGGTGTGCTTGGAGTGCGGCGGCGCCGGTGAAATGCGCACGAAGGGCTCATCCTTATAGAAATCCTGGAAAAGCACCTTGAGTTCTGCCATGCCGTCCTTGCTGGCTTCCAGCCTGCCGGAAAGCGGGGCATAGGCCGTCGTCAATATGCCGCGCGTCATGGGGATGAGGTGCGGCACGAAGGTCAACACAGGCCGGGCTCCATGCATGAAGCGCGCCAGCTCCTGCTCCATTTCCGGCAGGTGGCGATGGCCTTCCAGGGCATAGGCCGTGACATCCTCGTTAGCCTCCGCATAGTGAGTGGAAAGGTTCAGTGAGCGCCCCGAACCCGAAATGCCGGACTTGCTGTCGATGATGACGTGGCTGCCGATTAAGCCCGCCTTCATAACCGGAGCTAAGGCGAGTATGGCGCTGGTGGGGTAACAGCCCGGGTTGGCTACCAGGCGCGCTCTGGCGATGTCTTTACGGTACAGCTCGGGCAGGCCGTAGACCGCCTCTTTAAGCAGTTGCTTCGCCGGGTGGCTGAAGTTATACCACTCCTGGTAAAGAGCGGCGTCCCTGAGGCGGAAATCCGCGCTGATATCCACCACCTTCACGCCGCCGGCGATAAGTTTGGCTACCACCGGGGCGCTCTCCTTGTGCGGCAGGGCCGAAAAGGCGAAATCCACCTCTCCGAGCTCGGCGGTTATTTTCAGGTCCAGGTCCGCCAGGTGTGGAAATACCTCGCCCAGTTTTTTACCTGCGGCGCTCCTGCCGCTCAGGGAAACCAGCTCGACGCCCGGATGGCGGCTCAATAATCGCGCCAGTTCCACTCCGGCGTATCCCGTCACGTTGACGATGCCGACCCTGGTCTTATTTTTATTCTTCGAGTTTGCAGCTTTCACAAATACCCTCCATGGCGCGCAATTCATCCCTGGTGCCCATTGCTATCAGGCCGTCGCCGGCCTGTATCTTCTCCGCATCCGGCGGGTTGGCCACCAGTTGCCCGCTGTTTCTGTTGATCGCCAGCACAACTGCTTTGCTGCGTTGGCGGGCTTCGCCCACATTTTTATCCGCCAGTGGCGAGCCGCTTCCCACCGTCAGGTTTTCCAGGTGCAACTCGTGCCCCTTGAACGAGACTATGTCGATAAAATCAGCCACCTCGGGTTGCAGCGCCAGCATGGCCATGCGCCGGGCTCCGATGGAATAGGGCGAAATGATGCGGTCGGCTCCGGCCCTCTTGAGCTTGCCTTCGGCTTCGGGGGCGGAAACGCGCGCCTCGATAAATATTTTAGGATTGAGCTGGCGGGCAGAAAGTGTCACATAGGTGCTGTCGGCGTCGTTGCCCAGCGCCACTATGAGCCCCCTGGCGCGCTCTATGCCGGCTTCTTTCAAAGCTTCGTCGCTGGCGGCATCGGCCATGATATACAGGTGGTTGTCCAGTTCAGCCTGTGTGATGGCCTCGCGGCTCTTGTCCACAATGACAAATTCGGCTTTTTCGTCAGCCAGTATGCGGGCGATCTCCTGCCCCACTCGCCCGTAGCCACACAGGATAAGATGGTTTTTGAGATGGTTGATGCGGTTTTTCATATTGCGCCTCCACAACGCGCTGCCCAACTGGCCCTCCATGACGAACTGCACGAGGGTGGTCAGGGTATAGACAACGCCCCCGGACCCTCCGACTATAAGGAATATGGTGAAAATGCGCCCGGCGCTGTCCAGCGGGTGCACTTCGGCGAAACCCACCGTGGCGACCGTGATGACAGTCATGTAGAGGGCGTCCAGGAAATTCCAGCCCTCAATCAGCATGTAACCCGCCACCCCAAAAGTTAAGATGACGGCAAGGACGCCGGCCAGGGTCAGCAGCCTCTTTGACAATTACATTTCCTCGGGTTTGTTCTCATCTTAGGTATTTTAGCATATATAGGAGGAGCGTTTTGAGGCGGCCAGGTCAAATCCTCAGCACCAAAACCTGATCAAATACTAAGCACCAAGCACCAAATTCTAAATAAATCCGAATGACTAAATGTTAAAACTGCCAGATTTCCGGATTTTTGAACTTTGATTTTATTTAGTATTTAGAAATTAGAATTTAGTATTTCGTCGGGTAGTTAAACCTTAATTTCCAGCCCTTCACGCGCCAGCGAGATGTCGCAGCCGAGCGCGCGGGCAACTTCTTTCAACTCGCCAGAAATGTCAGCCTCCAGCGAGGGATTCATGTGCACGGTAATTACTTTCGGCAGATATCCCCGGATTTCGCGGAAGCTGATAAGCTCCTCTTTAAGTAGTTCGGGTGTGAGGTGTTTGGACTCGCGCCCGAATTCGCTGAAACGGTTAGAAGCGGTGACCTCGATGATCAGCAGATCAGGTGATATGCGGCTCCAGCATTCCGACAACCCCGGGCCGGTGTCTCCGGTGTAGAAGAAGCTTCTGCCTGCGGATTTTACCTGATAACCAGTTGAAGGAACGGAATGGTTTACTGGAACCGGCGTCACCTCGTAGCGGTCAATAATGAAAGTACGGTACGGCTCGATTGTATGGAAATCCAGCACAGGCCGCTCGAAGAAGCGCGAATAAATCTGACCGTTGAGGATATGCTCGGCCAGCGCATCTTTTACCGCCTGAGAGCCGTAGGCGTGGACCACACCCTCGTTTAGAAAACAGTTCATAGCCAGCATGGGAAGGTCGCGGATGTGGTCGTAGTGTCCGTGAGTGAACAGAACGGCCTTCAGGGCGAGCTGCTGCTTGAGAGACAGCTTAGACGTCAAGCATCCGGCATCCAGGGCAACAGACTCATCCAGCAACAGGCACAGCAGCCCGCTGCCGCTCGTTTCGGTGTTATGCGCTCCCAGAAAGCGGATTTTCATATCCCTCCTCTAGAAAGAAAAAGGATTGAAGCTGGTCTTTTCGTCGTAGGTATCGATGCCCTCTTTGCGCTTGAGGTATGCCACAGCCTTGTATGTGAGGGGTGTAGCCAGCACTTCTATGAGCACCTTGGCGCTCCAGTGATAGACAATGAGCATGGGCGTAAAAGAAGGCGTGGCTATGAAGGCGATGGTGATGAAAACGGCCGTGTCCAGCCCTTCGCCGACGATGGTCGAGGCGATGGTGCGCGTCCACAGCCAGCGGCCTCGCGTGGCGAGCTTCATGCGTGCCATGATAAACGAATTGGCGAACTCTCCCAGCAGGTAGCCCGAAAAAGAGGCCAGCAGCAGGCGCGGGGTGTAACCCAGGATGGCTTGATACGAGGCCTGCCCTCCCCAGAACGGGGCGGCGGGCAGCAGCCCTCCCAGCCAGGCGAATAACACGAAAATGAGGTTGCAGGCGAAACCCAGCCAGATTATGCGCCGCGCCCAGCGGTAGCCATAGACCTCGGTGAGAATGTCGCCGAAAATATAGCTTAAAGGAAAGACGATGATGGCGGCGGGCAGGACGACCTGCCCGAAACCGATGATCTTGACGGCGATGATGTTGGCGGTGATGAGGCAGGTGACAAAAATAGCGGCAATGACCAGAAGGCGGTTTGTGCTTTTCATACTCTCCAGTCCGGCTGAATACTGCGGCACTATTCTACCTTAAACGGAGGGTCGAAATGAAATCCGAAAGTTGACACAGGTACTGATGGACTATAGAATATTCTACTGCGTGGCGACGTAGCTCAGTGGTAGAGCAGGGGACTCATAAGCCCTTGGTCGGTGGTCCAAATCCACCCGTCGCCACCATTAATTCCCCTATCCTCTGGATAACCCTCTGTAATCAGGGAAGATTCGGAATGCAGGGCTTAAGGGTTTCGCAAAACAATCTATCTTCATCTTGTAAATATATGAATGGATAGTTTATGTATGGTTCTTTGCCTAACTGTTTGGGTTTGGAAGCTGTATTATAAATCAACATGAGTTTTCCGAATTGATAGGGATACACCTCCTGAATCCTGTTGAAAATGTCCATCTCGCTTTTGAAGGTCTTGAAGCCATTGGAGAGATAAGCCTTGATTTGAATTACACCAATTAGTTTGTCTAATTTCCATATTGTGATATCAGGCCTAAACGTCATTCCTGGTAGTTTAAAACCTTGCTGGATTCGCAAATTGCTATTCGTAAATTCTGCTATGTCTTTATTAATATCTTGCTTTTTAAATGAGCCACCTAGTTGATGTATTAGGAACCGAAATACTAATAATTCCGATAACCCAGTAAAGTTTGTTGAAGTACCTCGGAACATTTTGAGTTCATCACAGAATTGATAATATATATTACAAATGTCGCTGCATCGAAGCTGTTTCCAATTCTGAGCAAGAAACTTATCCAAGTTGGAAAGAAATACTGCTCCAACTTGTGCTCCTTCTTTGCTCAGCGATGTAATTGTCTGTTTTGCTTCAGACACTTTGAACATTTTCTTAAGCTCTATCCATCTAGCCTCACTATAATCTTCAGTACCCAATGGTGAGTCAATCAGTTTGGTATCATCGTCAAGCAATTGCCAGACATAGAGCGGGGGAGCAGTGACGATTAATCGCCTCTTTAACTTACTAAGAGGCGATATTAAATCCACCAGCTTTTGTTTAACCTGGGCTGGAAGTTTATCCCATTCTACAAAGCTATAACCACCCTGCTCCCCAATCATCGTTAGCGTTGACAACCTGTGATAATAGTTTTGAGAACCCCAGCTCTCCTCAGCATATTTAGCCATTCGAGCTAGTCTTTCAGTTTCATCCATATCGCCTCTCGTTTTTTTACTACTTTATATTGTACCACCTGAATTTGTTATGTCCCATAGTATAGGTTAGTGTTAAATAGCAATTCTCTTCCATCAGTTGCTCGATTCTAAGCTAAACTTAAGCTGATAATATATATCTAAAACTTGTGTCACATCCCTATTGACCTTCCCCTTCGTCCAGACTATCGTCTCGCGCAAGTCGAACAAGAGAAGTCCAATATTTGATTTATGTTTCCCCATTGATTAATATTAAGTCGCAATGGGAGGGAAAATGGTTAAAACGATTTTAACGATCGTTGCAGGTTGCGTTATTGCCGGGATTCTTGGCCTGTTTGTCTTTTTCGCGGTTTCAGCCAAGAGCAATAACTGTTGTGGAAGCGGTGGAACGCCTGATAACAACGCTGATGCGCTGCCTCCCTGTTGTACCACAACCACCGCGAACTGATAAACACACAGACTGCTGGGGAAAGGTCTTGGTCGGTGGTCCAAATCCACCCGTCGCCACTTCTTTTTTGAAAAACCGATGAAGAAACACTTGCTGCGTTCATTCGATTTTCGTTTTGGAAGGGCCAGCCTCCTCAAACCCTCGGTTTTGGCCTTATGCGCGGCCAATCTGTATCCACTGGTCGGGGTGCTTTTTCTGGGGTGGAATGCCTTTTATCTTTTACTCCTCTTCTGGATGGAAAACATCGTCATCGGTTTTTACACCGTCATCAAAATGCTGCTAGTCCCTCGTGTTAAATCTGGCGGGGTGGCCAAGTTGGCGATGGTCTCCTTTTTCTGTATTCATTACGGGATGTTCACCCTAGTCCACGGTATTTTTGTGATAACGGTATTTGGAGCCGGCTTTGGCGAGCAGGGTACGGAGACACTGTGGCAGAGAATTGTAAGCTACCAGTTGCCGTGGGCGGTGCTGGCATTACTCGCCAGTCACGGCGTATCGCTATTCCTGAATTACATACAGCGAGGTGAATACAAACTGAGCACTCTCAACGAGGTGATGCAGCAACCTTACAGCCGGGTGGTTATCCTGCACCTTACCATCATCTTCGGGGGTTTCTTCGTGGCGATGCTGGGTTCGCCAGTGGTCGGGTTGATAATCTTAATTGCCCTCAAAATAGCCCTTGATTTGCGGGCTCATCTGCAAGAACACGATAAATACACTGCCTTGGGGGTGACTAAAGAATAAAGGTATCATGGACGGTGGTCCAAATCCACCCGTCGCCACTATTTTTTATCAACTTTCCTCATAAGCGAGAACCCGGATTACACCTATCGTCGAGCCGGTATCGTCCGTGGTGCAGGTATCGCTTACGGAAATCACCTTTTTAATCTTATTCTCTGAGATAAACTTGTTTACCAGATCATCGAGTTGGTTGAGCTCATGCACGGTGTGAAATATCTTAATTTCCGATGCAAATGTCTGAACTTTCACCATAGATTTATCCTCCTTTTCAGTGTTGATAAATACTATACACTAAAATTTCACCGTGCGTTTATGTAGAAATATCGGATGTGGTCGGTGGTCCAAATCCGCCCGTTGCCACTTGCTTTTGTGCGTGATTTCAACATCCTGCTCTCTCGGCATCAGCATCTCGTATCAATTTCCAGTAGCTCTCTGTAAACCACTACCATGCTCTACATCCGCTCGGATGGCCTCTCAACAGCACTTCAATCAGATATTACCCTCTTTTTGGAAGCTCGCCAGCACCTGGCGGGCTTCTTCCTCTTTGCCGGCGGGCACCGGCACGCGCAGCGTATAATCGGAGCGGCCGTTGCGGTTGGGCGTGGAGTACTGAAAAGCCAAGAACTTCTCGCTTTCGTTATAGGAAACGTCCTCCAGGCTGGCCCCCCAGCCGCGCCACAGGTGAAGCATACGGTTGAGATAGACGCCGTCGGGGGTTATGTATGCCTCGCCCCTGTATTTTTTATTCATCCAGTAGTTGTAGCGCGTGGTTGAAAAAGCCACAAATGCGATAAGTACCACCAGCCCGCCCAAAACCCACAGCACCACCCAGCCGCTGTCGGGTTGCGCAATGGTGAAGCCGACCCCCACCACCAGGGATATTACCGCCACCAGGTAAAACAGGTTGCGCTTCTCTCTCTTTTCCGTGGCGTATTCTTTTTCAGCGTAGCTCTGCCACTCGGCAAGGCTGTATTTCCAGTGCGCCAGCAGATTTTCTCCTTTGAGAATGCGGTCGAGGGCGCCGGCGCGCCCCTGGTACATGATAGCAACCACCAGTGAGGTAATGGCGGCGACCAGGCTGAGAAAAGAAACGGCAAAGCCGCCGTTCATACCGTCCATGCCGAAGATAGAAGGCGCGAATATGGCAAAGATAAACAGAGCGGTAATTACCCAACAAATGATCGCGGTGCGGCGCTGCGGATTATAGGGCATTTTATCACCTCTTCAGGAGTCTGGAGTGCATTATATCACTCCGCCATCCTCGCGGGAATTGACAGCGAACGTCAAGAGTTATAGCATGATGGCGCAACTGCTGACATTTCATACCGTAGCGCGGAGGTGGATTTGACCGCCAGAGAAAATGCCTCTTCGACAATGCCCGCTGAAAATTCCTCAGGTGAAGGAGCCGAGCTATTACGGCAAAAACTGCAACAGGCTGAGGAAGCGTTGCGCGGGGCGCGCGCCGAGTTAGAATGCGTTCTGGACCTGGTGACGCACGGCATACGCATCGTCAACAAAGACTACAGTATTAAGGCCATCAATAGAGCCCTTGCCGAGATGTCGGGCGTCAGTGCCGAGCAAGTAGTCGGCAGGAAATGCTATGAAATCTTCCCCAGCGTTGCTTGTCATACCGGCGAGTGCCGCATGGCGCGGATACTCGGCGGGGAAGAGTCCGTCAGGGTTGAGATAGAGCGCGCCAGGAGCGACGGCAGCACCGTGCCATGTCTTGTTACGGCCATACCGTTTCATGGTCCTGAAGGAGAAACGGCCGGCATCATCGAAACATTCCGCGACATCACCATGCGCCGCCAGATGCAGGCGCAGCTGCTTGAATCCGAGGAACGCTACAAGGCGCTCATCAACCTGGGGACGGAGGTGGGCGAGGCCGTCGTCATGCTGCAGGACGAAAGTGGCATCGAGGCGTTACAGACCTTTGTCAGCGACGAGTGGCCGCGCATTACCGGCTACGACAAAAACGAGCTGCTGAGCATGTCTTTCTTCGATTTGGTAATTCCCGCTGAACGCGTAGCCTCCATGGAACGCCACCGCATAAAAATGTCAGGCAAAACGCTGCCTGGACTGTTCGAGATAAATATAGTACGCAGGGATGGTGCTATCATCCCGGTAGAACTCACTAGCGCCTTCACCATGTACCGCGGCCAGCGCGCCAATGTGGCGTATATCCGGGATATTTCCGAGCGTAAAAAGGCCGAAAAAGAATTAAAGAAACAAACAATCATTTTTCAGGCACATCTCGATTCCTCGTTAGACGGCATCATGGTGGTTGACCCCGAGGGTAACCGGCTTATTCAAAATAGCAGTGTCGACCGTATCTGGGGCATACCGCAGAGAGCAAAGAACCAACCGGGTGCCGGGCCAGGCTTACCGGTGGTTTCCGCCCGGACCAAAGATTCCCAGCAGTTCCATGACAAGGTATTGCGCCTGGCAAACGACCCCACGGAAAAAATCAGGGACGAAGTTGAGCTGATAAACGGGAAGGTCATCGAGCGTTACAGCGCGCCTATTACCGGGGCTGACGGAAAGAGATACGGCAGGATCTGGAATTTCCACGATGTAACCGAAACCAAAAAAGCCGAACGAGCCCTGCGAGAATCCGAGGAACTCTACCGCACCCTTTTCGAAAATACCGGGACGGCTACCTCCCTGGCTGAAGAAGATGCCACCATTGTTCTCGT
Source organism: Dehalococcoidia bacterium (assembly GCA_003597995.1). Taxonomy (NCBI): domain Bacteria; kingdom Bacillati; phylum Chloroflexota; class Dehalococcoidia; species Dehalococcoidia bacterium. The sequence continues at coordinate 9,545 of QZJY01000022.1, read as the reverse complement.
CAACACGGAGTTTGAAAAGCTCTCGGGATATTCTAAGGCAGAGATTGAAGGCAAGAAGAAATGGACGGAATTTATTCCAGCGGCGGACCTGCCGCTGGCCCTGGAATACTCACGAGAGATTAGCAGCGACCCTTCGCGCATTCCGAATGGTTTTGAGTTGCGCTTCGTCGCCCGCAACAAGCGCATTAAAAACGTGATAGTCACGGTCAACCGGATCCCCGGCGGCACCCGGCGCATCGCCTCGATAAAGGACATTACCCGCAGAAAAAGGGTTGAAAAGGACCTTAAAAAATCCCGCCAGCGCATACGCGGCCTGCTGGAGCATGTGGAGCTGGTCAGGGAAGAGGAGCGCAAACGCATCGCCGTCGAGATACATGACGAGCTGGGGCAGCTCTTGACGGCTCTTAAAATGGATGTGGTGTGGCTGGCCAAGCGCATTCCCGCCGAGCAGGAGAACATGCAAAAAAGGGCAAGTTCCATGCGCCAGACTGTGGATATGACCATCCAGTCGGTCAAGCGCATATCGGCCGAGCTCAGGCCTCATGTACTGGACAACCTGGGACTCTCGGCAGCCATCGAGTGGCAGGTGAAACAGATAAAAGACGTCACCGGAGTAGATTGCCGGTTTGTTTCCAGCCCGCCGGACGTCACACCTGACGCGGACACGGCGGTGGCGCTCTTCCGCATCTTTCAGGAAGCCATAACCAATGCCGTGAGACACTCAAAGGCCAGTCAGATAATGGTGGAGCTTAGACAATTCCCCGTGCGCATCCGGCTGACCGTGGAGGATAACGGTCTGGGCATCAAACACAGCGAGATTAACGATGCCAAAGCTTTCGGACTCATCGGCATAAAAGAAAAGGCTCGCGCTCTTGGCGGGGATGTGGAAATAACCGGGCGACCTAACAGAGGTACCGTTATCACCGCGGAAATACCCCTGCGCAAGAAGGAGGATATCAATGGTAAGGATACTTATCGCGGATGACCACCCCATAGTGCGTATCGGGCTCAGAGGAGTTCTGGCTGAAATCCCCAACGCGGAGGTCACCGACGAGGCCTGCACCGGTCACGAAGTTCTGGAAAAGGTACAGACTCAGGACTTCGACATTATTCTTTTGGACATCTCCATGCCGGGAAATGGCCTGGATGTGCTCAAAGAACTCAAACATCTCAAACCTGAACAGAAAGTACTGGTTTTGAGCATCTATCCAGAGGAACAGTACGCCATACGGGCGCTCAAAGCCGGCGCCGCCGGCTACCTCACCAAGGATAGCGCTCCGGATGAGCTGATGACCGCCATCAAGCGCATTACCTCCGGGCGCAGGTACGTAAGCCCGGCGCTGGCCGAGAGGTTGGCTGCCGAGATGGAACGCGAGAGCGAGAGGCCGGCCCACGACATTCTGTCCGACCGCGAGTTTCAGGTGATGCGCCTCATATCCCAGGGAATGACCGTTAAAAAGGCCGCCGAGGAACTCAGTCTGAGCGCCAAGACCGTCAGCACTTACCGCTCGCGCATCCTGGACAAGCTCAAACTAAAAAATACCAACGAGATGATACGCTTCGCCATTGAAAAGGGACTTTGCGCATAGTTCGAATATCTGTTCCTGCGATACCCATGTCGTATTCGTGAGCGCCAGTCCGTCATCTGCTTTCAGCGCTTCCTTTGATTCCGCGAGTAATCCTGTTTCCTCTGGTGAATATTTTGATTCAGTCAGTAGATTGCCGGTCGCGTTTCGGGAGCGGAATAAAAACGGGCAGTAGGGTATAATTGAGCCTACGCATGAACCATTACGAAACACTCATCCAGAAGTGTCTGGAGCGCGAAAAGGAAGAGACGAAAAAAGGCGCGCAGATCGGCTCGGTCATTCTTTCCAGGCTGGAGAAACGTCTCGAGCGCCAGTTTTTCCCCAAATTCCAGGAACTGAGTTTCAGATTCGCCCTCAGGCTAAAATCGGTCAGCTCACGCGAGGAATTCGACCTCTTTCACCGCTCCTACATTCAGGCCTTCCGCCAGGACATTAAAACGCGCGGAGGTACCATCGTAAGCTACGGCGAGGCGCAGAAACCGGTCAATATCTTCCTCAAAGAGTATGTCGAGAAGAGCAAACTGATGGATGCGGCGCTGGCCGAGCGTCTCAGCCCGCTGCTGCATGTGACGCTGGACGGCATCATCATCATGTACATGCAGTCCTTTTTCCGCGAGGACTACAACGCTTTCATCGCCCCGGTGAGCAAACATTGCGGGTTGATAGACACTTTCGACATCACGCAATACAGGAACAAAGACATCAGCGAGAGCCTGCAAAATCAGCTCATGTTCATCAACCACGAGGTCTATACTGCGTGGCAGTCATGGTTCCGCAATATTTCGCCCGGGCGCCCGGTGCTGCTCGACACCGTCTGGTCCATCGCACGCAAGACACTGCTTAATTAAACTTACATAGATATCGAAAGAGGATGTTTTTTCGGGAGCATAATCCTGTTCCCAACAAAGAGGGGTGCGCGATGCTCATCACCAATTGCGACAAGGGAGATTTCGACCAGATTATTAACGATGTTGAAGATTTCTGGGGCAGCCGGCGTACTGCCTGCCTGCACCATCCCATGTTCCTCTATGAGTTCGGCAACACGGCTTACGTCGTTAAAGAAAACGGCAGAGTGCTGGCTTACCTTTTCGGGTTTCTCTCACAGACCGGCCCCCTGGCGTATATTCACCTTGTTGCCGTCAGGCAATCGCACCGCAGGCATGGGCTGGGGTGCCAGCTGTTTGAACATTTTGCTGATTATGCCCGTAAGAAGGGCTGCCAGACGATAAAGGCCATCACCAGTCCGGACAACGTGGCATCAGTCGCCTTTCACAGGAGGCTGGGTATGGAAATCTCCGCCAGCGTCAAGGACTATTCCGGCCCGGGAATAGACCGCATCGTTTTAATAAAGGCCTTATGAAGCTGATTTTGGAGCTGGCTCTATCTGGACTTTTTTGCTGTAGTCTCCGATAATTATTATCGCCAGCAGTATTATGTCGAAGTAGAAGAAATACCACCAGGAACTGCGCCAGGCGAAGAAAAGCGGGACGACGGCCAGGATGATGCCCGTGTGCGGATAGCGCAAACAGTTACGCCAGTACCAGGTCAGAGCGAGAGTCAAAGCCGTTATCTCCACGAGGCTGAAAACCAGCGACGACTGAGTTTGAATATACCCGCTGACCACCAGCCCCACCGGTCCCACCCCCATGGGGAAGAACTTGTCTATCATGGGCGCCAGCACCGAACTCAGCCACAGGCCGGGGTCCTGCAGGATAAAAACCGCGTTAAAGGCCAGGAAAACCCCACCGGAGATTAAAATGACCACTGATGCCTTTTTCCATCCGAGGGTCCGGGCAATAAGAATCAGGTAAAACAGCATGAAAAACCAGGCTATCTGTTTGGTGGCTATAGCCACCCCCATGCAGACCGCCGAAAGCCAGAGCTTTTTGCGCCAGAGCAGCCATGCCCCCAGCAGGAAGGGGAAAATAAGCGTTCCAGTCTCGCCGCTGGCTATCGATTGCCAAATCTCCAGGCTGGCGAGCGCCGCCCCTACCAGCCATAGACGCATGTTAACAGGGGACTTCACGACGGCAAAAGCGAGCCCCGCTATAATGGCCAGCAGGTAAACCCAGCGCAGGTCCTCTATTCCCAACCAGACGAACGGGGCTGCCAGCAAAAAACTCCCGGCCGGATAGTTCAGCTTGGTCTCGAATTCCGGCGGCACAATCTCGGGCGATAGCGCAGCCTCATACCAAACGGACTTGAGTTCCTCGTCGCCGGGGTAGGGGAAATCGTCTGCGAAGCGCCCGACTCGTATGGGGGTGGTCTTGAGCCAGGGGTCGGCGTCAATATTAAAGCGCAGGTTGGCGGTAACGATATTGGCCTCAGCGTAGGGATTCTTGCCTTCAAACAGGTTATCGATGGCCTGGTGGCACAGGGCGGTGGCGTCGTTGTAGGTCAGGTTGATGTTCTGCGCTGTAAGTAACTCTGACGTCCGGTGGCCGACGACATTCGGTAGAGAAATCCCTGTGCTCGTAGCTGCCGCAGCAGCATACTCAAGCACGCCTACAACCACAAGAACCACAAGCAGCGTTATAGAAAGCGGCTTGAGCCAGCGGGCTAAACCTGCCAGCAGGCGGTCGGTCTGCGGCAGGGCAATGAGGAAAAGCGTAGACATCCAGACGACCCAGAACACCATGCCGGCGACTGTCAGGGAACCGCTGTGAAGGGCGTAGGCAGCCGTCGAAAGCGCGGATGAGATGAGTTTGAAGAGTATCGCCGGGAAGAAGAGCATCACCCTGGGGGCAGCCAGTGGCTGGAAGAAAATTTTGAGATTGGCTCTGAAAGTGGACATCAGACAGTCCGCTGGTTTTATTATACCGACGAGCCCTTATCGTAGACCCTGTTCTTCCATGAGACCCCCGTCCCTGCAAGCTGCCGCGCCATCCCGTTGATGGCCACGGCGATGATAAAGGTTATCCCCAGGGGAAAGAGTATGGTGGAAAGGAGTGATTCCTTGAAGCGCGCATCCACCCAGCGCCGCATGATAAAGAGCAGCGCCACCTGGAAAATTACCAACGGTCCCCAGACCGGCGGGAAAGCAGAATCGAACGCCATTTTCCATAGCCAGTAGAAGGGGGCCAGAAAACTGATGTATCCCAGAATCAGCAAGCCCGCCAGCCCCGCCAGAGATATGGAAGATACGGCGTAGATTGCGCGGGTCAGGCCGTCCCATACGGCGCTGAAGCTGCTGTACATGCGGCAACTAACCAGGTCGGAGAGGTCCACCGCCAGGTGCCGCCCTCCCTTTTTGGCTATTTCCGCTCCCAGGTACAGGTCTTCGGTGATGCGCTTTTTTACCGCTTCGTGTCCGCCTATGCCCCAGTAGGCTTCCCTGGTAAAGAGCAGGAACTGGCCGATGGCGACCGAGGCTACCGGCCTGGACGAGCGGTGCAGCCACCATAAAGGAGCCAGGCTCAGGATGATGAAGTATATCATAGGTATGGCTATTTTCTGCGACAGGGGCTCCGTCAGTTGCCGCGGAAAACCGGAGAGCAGGGCGACGCGCGTCTCCACCGCCAGCGCCAGGGTGCGGCGCAGCATGTCGGGAGAATGTATAGTGTCGGCATCGGTGAAGAGCAGCCATTCGCCTCCGGCCTGCCGGGCTGCCTGCAAACAGGCGTGCGGTTTGCCGGCCCAGCCGGCGGGAAGGGGCTCTCCGTCAATCAGATGCACTCGGCTGTTGCCCTCTGACAGGAGCCTGACCACTGCGGCGGTGGCGTCTTCTGAATTGTCATCAAGCACTATTATCTCGAAATTGGGATAGTCCTGCTTTATTAAAGAAGCCAGGCAGGGGCCGATATTGGCTTCCTCATTACGCGCCGGCACGATAATGGATACCAGCGGCGCCGGGTGCGGTACTGTGGCATTGCGTCTGGGAACCTTGAGGCTCCGCATGTTGAGCGCCAGGTTGAGCAGCGCGAGAGACAGCAGCAGGGCGATAGCCACCTGATAAATCATCGTGCCTTATTCATCTCAGGCCTGCCGCCTGGGCATCAGCCTTTCACGCAGTGCAGCCCGCAGGCGCGGCGGTCCGTCGATATCGCTGGCGTATTTGTAGGTGAAAAGGGCCTGCACGCAGAGCATGAAAATCACTGGCAAGAATCCGGCGCGCGTCAAAAGCATGAAAACAATCGTCTCCGCTGGCGCGAGAAGCATAATCCAGGCATGGCTTTCCCACAGCAGCAGCCCTATCAGGGCGGCGAAGCAAAAAGGGAAGAGCCAGGCAGGATGCCACAGGCCGATGAGCACGCCGAAAGTGACGGCCACGCTCTTGCCGCCGTGAAAACGCAGCCAGGGTGAAAAAGCATGTCCCAGGATGGCGGCCAGGCCGACGGTCACCGCCGCTGTCTGGCTAAGGTCGAGCCATCCGGCCAGCACCACGAAGGGAACGCCCTTACCGACGTCGAGCAGGACCGCCGCCATGCCCAGCACGGGGTTGCCGGCGCGGAAGACGTTGGCCGCGCCCGGGTTGTGGTCGCCATAGGCGCGAATATCTTTCTTGAGGAATAGCCGTCCCAGCCATACGGAAAAGGGCAGAGACCCCAGGAGATATGCCCCCGGAGCCAGCCACAAAAATTCTGAAAGGTTTGAATTCATGATGTTTTACAGGCGGAAGCGGAGAATGTACAGACCGCTATAACATATTCCAGTCTGCGACTATAGTCAAGCCTTTTTCCCCCCGTGTCATTGCGAGCGAGTGAAACGAGCGCGGCAATCCCGTCTCCACAGATTGTCATGCTGGAGGCCATGAGGGATGGCCGAAGCATCTGGGGGGAGGGCTATATCAATCTCCGCCTTTGGAAAAGAGCCTGCCCTGAGCACTGTCGAAAGGAGAAATTGAAAGGAATTTGATTTACGCTTGAAAAACCCGCGTTGATATAAACGAAACGAAGATTGAGGGGATGGGTAATCTAATTTCCCTCTCCCTCGACGGGCTTTGCCTCATAACTGCCACTTGCCCTAAAAGTCAGGGAGTTGCCTCAAAAGTCAGTTTGTTCTTAGTCAGGTCGAAGTGGAATGCGTTTTACTCCCTAAGCCTCAAGCAATATCAGTACCGAGCACTAATTGTTCAAATACTCGGTTGACTTCTTCACGCCTTGCTGTTGCTTCCGCACCCAGTTCGTGTGCTTTACTTATTTTTTGAGTGATTCGACCAGCGATTTGCCCTTGTTCGTCGCGTGATAAACTTTCACAAGATACCGTAACGAACTTTTCTATGTCACCCGGTGGCAAATGAATCTGACCCGATGACCCAATCCACCATTTCTCTATCTGTAATTGCCCAAAATGGGAACGTAATAAGTACGTTATGAAATAAGGGTCATAGTCATCATTCAAACGTAGGATAGAGATTTGGCCGTCAATTAACGCTGGTGTCTCTCTCTCGTAAATATCGACCTTGCCCATTGAGCCATACCCTGTAGCGGCAAGAAGAATGTCTCCTTTGTGGGCTTGTGCGCTGGTATTTGCCTCAAAGGTCTCTTTTGATATTGCGGTGGCGTTCTCAAAATCTATGTAGTCATTTTTTAGATTAACGGTCTTTAACAAAACTTCAGTCCCGTTTTCGTCTTCCTTTACTTGTTCTCCCATACATACAAGCTCGCGACAAGCCGACCCAAGTAGGCAAGTTTTGTATTTTTTATTTAATTTATTCAGATAAGAATATTTCGGGTGATAGAATAAGTAATGTAGTCGGTCTTCGAGTTCAGTTGAAGGAACCGAGAACCACAAGGAAGTCGGTTCTCCCCCGGCCTTAAAGAAATAGGTTCTCGCTTCTTCGGCAGGCATAGGCAGCCCTAACTCCTCCAATATTATCATACTGGCCTCTTCGGTCAGTTGCTTTGCCTCCGCTTCTTTATCAGCTATTTGCTTCTCTAATGGCAATATTTTAGCCAAAATTACTTTCTGATTAGCCTTCGTTGGGAGAACCAGAGTTAGACCTTTGAAGTCTTCGTTGTCCAGTCGTGGATAGCTGGAGCCTGTCAAAATCCATTTTGTCTGCTGTAATACCATGTCACTGAGTAGATACCTAAGCAAGAATCCGGGGATAACTTTGTCTTCGTCTGGAACCATCACGAAAAGTTCGGTTGACCCCAACGATTCTTGAACGTCAACTATATGACATTTATTCAAATATGGCCTCAAACCTGAAAAAACGATGTCACCTAGATGGAGACGTTTTGAAACGCTATGTATATCTTTGCCCATCTTGAATTCATATACAGCTTTGCCAGTGTTTGGTTGGATACCTTCAAGCCCTAAATATCGGAAGGCGGTTTCAGGGTATTCCTTAGAGGGGTTTACCTCATCATCAACAAGCTGTGTGGCAAAATCAACGCGTCCCAAACTAAACCCTTTGCGTTTAGCGGTCTCTAATTTTGCATAGAATGCTTGTCTCTCAGGATGGTTGTCTCCATAGCTTATCCGGTTCCCCAACTCATCGGGGAACCTTATATAAACAGGGTATGATAACTCGTTCATCAGGTATGTTCCTGCATGTGGGGATTGAATTTCTTCGGATTAAAGTGCAGACCGTCATATGAACTCAATACAGCTTTATTGAACACGTGGAATTTAGAAAGTATGTCATAACCTGTTGGGCCCATAAGGTCATTAGGGCATATCCGACGTTTGGTGTTGATACCTACTCGTTCCGCATGAGCGTAGAATACAGGTTCTTGCTGAGTGGCGTCGGTATCCTCTTTTTTTATAGCATATAGAATTGATGTCTTGGTGCTAGTATTGGAAACTGGCACGAAGGTATCTCGTGAAAGTGAGATGACGGCTTTGATATAAAAATATTTTCGGACAAACTGCCTTACCCGTTCATAATTGTCAGTGTTCAGCACGCCCTCATCCAGAATTATCAGCAGTTTCCCTCCACGCCACTCAGGTAAAGCGCTCGCGTCTCTTGTGGGCTTGAGGTAGTGTTTGGTAGCATTCAAGAATAACGCCCCCCCCTTCATTTGGTTGCCCGTCGTCACAAATACTGATGTTCCATTTTTGATTGCGAATTTGCATTCAGCGATATTGGACAATAGCTTTTGGATACTTTTTTGCCGAGCCGGAGAAGTCTCCATAGATTGAAGTTCCCCCAACCTGGCTTCATATTTTGCGAGTTTGTCGGTTGTCACATTCTTTCGGGGAATTACCTCCATGTGCTTGAGCCTGAATTCTTCATTGTAGGTATCTTTGGTATAGGTCAACTCTCCCAAAGGGGGATTCGTCAAAATCACGTCTATTGTCCCATCCATCTCTGATAACAAGAGACCGTCACGGTCTTGAATATTTGTCTTCCCGTCCCCATGAATATACATGTTCATTTTTGCCAATTTTGCTACATTCAAATCATCGTCTGTGCCGTATAATTGGGTAGCCTTAATCGTCGCCATTTGAGCATCTATATTGGCTCCTGAAGCTTTGATGAGCATATCTTCCATCGCATAGGTGAGAAATCTGGCCGTGCCGCACGCTGGGTCTAATGCCTTATCGGTCGAAGATAAATCTGCGAGTTTTACCATGAAACTGACTACATTCTCTGGAGTGAAGAACTGCCCCACTTTAACGTCTTTGCCAGACAGCTTCCCCAAGACTTCGTAGGCGGCACCGAGTCCGTCCACTTTGGTCGTGTAGAAATGGTAGCGCGCGAAAGGTTCAATAAAATATTTGAGTACGAAGTCGTCATCCATCCGTTCAGCTAGTCGGTCGGCCTCGGTGAATAAATGAGCGGTTTGGAGTTCGGGGTCGTCTTTTATACTCTTAAATAACTCGTGCACCGCTCGTTTCTTCGTCTTGTGCCCGACCATACCTTGATACTTGGTGAATGATTCCTTCGTAAATCTGTTATCTTCCTCGCCGTTGACCTTACCCCGAGCTTAATGCCATTTGCGTCTTAGTGTTTCCGTCTAGTTCAATGAATTCCTGGGGTGCTAATCCACCCAGCGAGCTGTGGGGTCT